>NZ_JCABYM010000047.1:0-69939 GCF_059499385.1 Limnoglobus sp.
GCTACAACGCGGCCCGCAACGACCCGTACAAGGACAGCCACCACCCGCGGTACACGCCGCTGAAGGTCGTGCCGGATTCGGCGATCCTGGAGGTCGGCGTGAAGCGGTTCGCCGACAGCGGCGACGTGGCGTGGCTGGAAGATAGGAAGGATCGGAGTGCGCGGGCGTTGGACGGTTGACTTTTTGCCCAAAAAGTCGATGATGGAAACAGGTGAATCATGGCGAACGCGGTCGAACAACTCGGCGCGAACAAGTCGGCCTCGACGCTGTTGGTCCTGTTCATCCCGAGCCACGACCGGGACGGCCAACCCATCGACCAGGACTACTGGGTGAACGAGGGCCTGCGGGCCCTCGGCGAGTTATTCGGCGGGGCGACCGCGTACCCCCGCGGCCGCGGCGTTTGGCGGGACGACGCGCGGGGCGGGCAACTCGTCTTCGACGAGCCGGTCGTCATGCAGTGTTACACGACCGAAGCGGCCGTCGAGAATCGAGCCGCGGCACTGCGGGCGTTTCTCGTTCGGATGGGCACGGAGTCCCGCCAAGGAGCGGTCGGGTTGGTGATCGACCGGGACTACCTGGAAATCGGGTTCCCGCTCGCGGAAGGAGGGTAACGTGGCGAAGAACATCTCCACCATCGCGCAGAAGTTAGGGGCGAAGGTCGTCGCGGACGTGCCCGACGCCGGCGGCGGCGCGTTCGGCGCGGCCCGGCTGGCGGCCGCGGTTGCGGCGTTGCAGGCGCGCCTCCGACCGGGCGAGGGGAAGCGGCCGGGCCGCCCGTCCGTCGCCGCGTGGGTGACGACGCCGAAGGTTCCGATGAGCGAGGACACGGAGGCGAAACTCGTCCGCCTCGCGGCCCGCGCGAGCGCCACGGGGCGTCGGGTCAGCCCGATGCAACTGGCCGCGCAGCTGCTCGAAGAGGCCGTCGCCGCGCTTCCAGAAAACTGAATCGCACGACGATAACCGCCCCCCTCGCGGTCCACTTCTCACGGACACTCCCCCGTGAGGACCACGTCATGTCCGACCCCGCCAAGTCCAAGCCGCTCGAAGCCGTCCTCGGTGCGATCCTCCTCGGCGCGCTCGCGATCGGCGGCGTACTCCTCCTCCGCGGCGGCCGCACGCCACCGCCGGAAGACCCGAACGTCGCCGCGGCCCAGCAGCTCGTCGCGCAGTGGGCCGACAAACTCGACCGGCAAACCACCGACACCGGCGTCTACGTCCGCTGGCCGAACGACACGCTGCCGGACGCCGACCCGTGGGGCCGGCCGCTCCGCGTCGCGTACTCCCAGGGCGGCGTCGCCGAGGACGTGACGGTGCGGTCGCTCGGGCCGGACGGCGAGGACCACACGGCCGACGACGTGCTCGCGATCCGTCACGCGGTCAACCTCAAGGGGATCGGCGAGGGGGTCAAGAAGAACGCCCAGGAGACCTCAAAGAACGCCGCAAAGGGCGTCGTGAAGGGCATCGTCGAAGGGGCGAAGGAAACCATCCGCGGGAAGAAGGACGAGGAAAAGCCGAAATAGGATATTGACATCCGAATTAGCCGGGTTACACTTCCCTCGTCGGCCGTATGGGTCGGCGGTGGTCTTCCTTCCCGGAGGGGTGTCATGCGAATCGCTCGCGTCAAACTGTTCGCCGCCGCCGTCGTGACCGGCGGGGCCCTCGGCTTCTACTGGCTCAACGCCGGCGTCGCCGCCGAGAAGCAGCAACTCGACAAGGCCGCCGTCGAGCGGACCCGCGAGCAGACGCAGATGCTCGACGACCTGTACAAGACGGCCGTGGTCGGCATCACCACGACCTACGGCGAGAAGCAGTCGGCCAAGCCGGCGGCCGTCGTCGCCGGGATGGTGTTCGAGGCGATGAAGAAGAAGGGGTGGCACAACGCTAGGCTGGTCGATGCGTCCGGCGACCCGAAGAACGAGGACAACGTGGCGAAGACCGACTTCGAGAAGAAGGCGGTCAAGGCGATGAAGGACGGGAAGAAGACGTTCGAGGAAATCGGTGAGGCGGACGGCAAGCCGGTGCTGCGGACGGCGACGGTCGTGCCGGCGGTGCTGAAGTCGTGCGCGAAGTGCCACGGCGTCGAGGAGGGCGACCTGCTCGGCACGATCGTGTACGAGCTGCCGATCAAGTAACTTCGTTGCCTATCAGGGGCATCGCTTCCCCTGGGACCGCGGGCGTCCCGCCCGCTACGCTTCCCGCCACGTGAGGCTGGTCCCCGCGGCCGGGAAGGTGGGCGGGCGGGACGCCCGCGGTCCCAGGATAGTCCGACCTCTGTTTTGAAACGACGCATTTCCCCCATACATGTCGGAACCGGCCGCGAAACCGCGGCGGACTTCGGGTATGCTCAATAAGAAAGCCGCGACGGTCACGAGCCGGGTTCGCGTCCCACCTTGAGTGCCTTCATGCCCGACTTCACGATCAGCCGCGGGCGGCCGCTGCCCATCGGCATCAGCCCGACGCCGGACGGCGCGAACTTCGTCCTCCTCTGCCGCCACGGGACGGACGTGCGGCTCGTCATCCTCCCGGAAGCCGGCGGCACCAAGCCGCTCGCCGAGTTCCGCCTCGACACCCGCAAGAACCGCACCGGCGACCACTGGCACGTCCGCGTCCACGGGCTGCCGGACACGTTCACCTACGGGTGGCGGGTGGACGGGCCGTCCGGCAGCAAGCACCGGTTCGACCCCAGCCGCATCCTGCTGGACCCGGCCGCGACGATGATCTCCGGCGGCGAGAAGTGGGCCGCCACGTGCGAGACGGACCCGGAGCGGACCAGCCGCCGCAGCCTGTACCACCGCAGTTCCGAGTACGACTGGGAGGACGACGCCCCGCCGCTGACGCCGAACGAGGACAGCATCATCTACGAGGTCCACGTCCGCGGGTTCACGTGCGACCCGTCCGCGGAGGTGACGCACCCCGGCACGTTCGCCGGCCTCATCGAGAAGATCGACTACCTGAAGTGGCTCGGCGTCACGGCCGTCGAGCTGCTGCCGATCCACGAGTTCGACGAGTGCGACTGCCCGTTCTTCAACCCGAAGACCGGGGAGAAGATGACGAACTTCTGGGGGTACAACTCGATCGCGTTCGCCGCCCCGAAGGCCGCCTACGCCGCCGCCGCCCCCGAGCACGGCCAGGTCCGCGAGTTCCGCGACATGGTCAAGGCGTTCCACAAGGCCGGGATCGAAGTCATCCTCGACGTGGTGTTCAACCACACCGGGGAAGGCGACGACCGCGGGCGGACGTTCAGCTACCGCGGCCTCGACAACGAGCTGTACTACCTGCTCGACGACCACGGCCGGTACCTGAACTACTCCGGGTGCGGGAACACGGTGAACTGCAACCACCCGGTCGTCCGCGACCTGCTCATGACGTGCCTGCGGTACTGGGGCGGGCACATGCACGTGGACGGGTTCCGGTTCGACCTCGCGAGCATCCTCGGCCGCGACCGCCGGGGGAACGTGCTGGTGGACCCGCCGGTGATCGAGATGATCGCCGAGGACGGCGTCCTCGCGGACTGCAAGCTGATCGCCGAGCCGTGGGACGCGGCGGGGCTTTACCAGGTGGGGAACTTCCCGTTCGGCCGGCGGTGGAGCGAGTGGAACGGCCGGTACCGGGACGACGTGCGGCGGTTCTGGCGGGGCGAGGCCGGCATGGCCGGGGCGCTCGCGTCCCGCGTCTGCGGCAGTGCCGACATCTACCAGTGGAACGGCCGGCTGCCGAAGCACTCGGTCAACTTCATCACCGCCCACGACGGGTTCACGCTCAACGACCTGTTCTGCTACAACGGCAAGCACAACGAGATGAACGGGGAGCAGAACCGGGACGGGTCGAACGAAAACTACTCGTGGAACTGCGGGGCCGAAGGGCCGACCGCCGACCCGGCCGTCAACCGCCTCCGGCAGCGGCAGGCGAAGAACATGATGGCCACGCTGCTGCTCTCCCAGGGCGTGCCGATGATCCTGTCCGGGGACGAGTTCCTGCGGACGCAGCAGGGGAACAACAACGCCTGGTGCCACGACAACGAGATCAGCTGGGTGGACTGGACGCTGGCCGAGGAGAACAAGGAGTTCCTGCGGTTCACCCGCGAGCTGATCTGGTTCCGCCGCCGCCACCCGGCGCTGCGGCGGCGGCGGTTCTTCCAGGGCGAGGTCGATCCGCGGACGTGGGGCGGCAACCACGTCGGCCCGTTCCCGGCCGGCGGCCCGGTCCGGCCGAGCGAGGTCGGCAAGATGGACGACAGCGGCCGGGTGAAGGCGGCCGCCGCGATCCGCAAGCCCCGCGTCCCGCCGCTGCCCAACAGCGACGCCCCGCTGTTCGACATCCAGTGGCACGGCGTCGTCCCGTTCGAGCCGGACTTCGGCGCGTACTCCCGGACGCTGGCGTACACCATCGACGGCCGGTTCACCGGGCGGGAAGGGGAGGCCGACTACGACCCGGACGTGGACTTCTACGTGGCGATGAACGCCCACCACGAGGCGGTGACGTTCAAGGTCCCGCCGTCCCCGTCCGGCCGGGGGTGGCGGCGGGCGATCGACACGGCCGCCCCGTCGCCGGACGACTTCGCCGCCGAGGGGGAGCGCAAGGCGGTGCCCGCCGGGAGCCGAATTGAGGCAGCAGCCTTCTCAGTTCTGGTGCTGGTAACCGAACGCTAACAATCGGCGTCCGTTCGGGCGGGAAATTTTCCACCCGCCGATGAAAATCGCAGGCCGTGAGCGATCAAATGTTTACGGTTTTCCCGCAACCTCTTGCATTCGCACCCTAATTTCATGTATCAAACGATACACCTTACCCGTGTTGTTGGCACAGTTTGTGTACTCTCCCGTGGAATGCGTTGGCTCCCTCTGCCTCAGGAATAGGTAGACCCCGTGGCCGCCACCCCCGTTGACCCGCCCGAATCCCGCCCCGTCGTCCTGATCGTGGACGACGAGGACATGATCCGCACGCTCGTCCGGTCGCTGCTGGAGGCGAACGGCTACCGCGTCGTCGAGGCGGAGAACGGCCGCCGGGCGGTGGAAGTGCTCCAGCAGGACCTGGAAGACGTGGACCTGCTCATTACGGACGTGCGGATGCCGGGGCTGACCGGGCCGGAACTGGTCCGGCAGATGCGGGCGGAGCGGCCGGCGCTGCCGATCATCTTCATCTCCGGGTACACCGGGGACGCGGAGATGGACCACCCGGCGTGCCGGGCGACGGAGTACATCGCGAAGCCGTTCCCGCTGCCGAACCTGCTCGCCGCCGTCCGCCGGCTGCTGGCCCGCAACCCGCTGTTGGTCTGACGGTGAAAGACTCGCGCCCCGGCGGGGCGGCGGCCGCTACCGAAGCACCACCTTGACCAGCACGACGGTCAGGATGAACGTCAGCACGAACAGCCCGCCGACGGCCGCGAAGAACAGCGTGCGGTTCGGCGTCACCGGCCGCGGCGTCGGGACCAGGATCGGCCGCTGGTCGTCCGGCGTCGTCACCTCTTGCCCGGTCCGGGTCGTCTCGATCTGACTGACCCGCTTCGACGGCCCCTTCCCGGCGTTCGGCGAACTCTCTTCCAGGTTGTCGAACGCGCTCTCCTCCTGCGGCGACACCTGGATCGGGGCGACGACCGGCCCCTCGGCCGGCGAGTACCCGGCCGACCCGGTGTCCCGGATCGACGGCGTCGTCGGCAGCGCGTGGCCGGACGCGCCCGCCAGTTGCCGCTTGTCCGCGATCCGCTGCAACTTCTCCGCGATCTCGGCCGCCTTCTGCGGCCGGTGGTCCGGGTTCTTCTGTAGCATCTTGTGGATCAGGTCGGCGAACTCGTCCGGGACCTTCGGGTTGAGCTGCCGGACCGGCTTCGGGTCCTTCCCGCCGAGGGCCATGAGCAGGTCCATCAGGTTGTCGCCCTGGAACGGCAACTGGCCGGTGGTCATGCGGTACAGGACCGCGCCGAGGCTGAAGATGTCCGTGCGGTGGTCGATCTTCCCGCCGCGGGCCTGCTCCGGGGACATGAACGCCGGCGACCCGATGATGGACCCGCTGGTCGTCAGCTTCGCCTCGTCCTGCGGGTTGAGCCACTTCACCAGGCCGAAGTCGAGCACCTTCGCCTTGCCGAGCGGCGCTTCGAGCCAGATGTTGCTCGGCTTGATGTCCCGGTGCGCGGCCCCGAGCTTGTGGGCGGCGGCGAGGGCCGAGCAGACCTCCCGGCCGACGCGCAGCGCCTGCGAGACGCCGGTGACCGGGTTCTTCTTCAGGAACTCGTCGAGCGACGCCCCCTGGAGGTACTCCATGGCGATGTACGGCAGCCCCTTGAACTCGTCGGTGTCGTAGATGACGACGATGTTCTCGTGCTTCATCTGCGCCGCCGCCAGCGCCTCCCGCTTGAACCGGAGTTTCGCCGGCTCGTTGTCGGCGTACTTCGGCAGCATCATCTTGATCGCCAGCCGCCGCTTCAGCTTCTCGTCGTACCCGAGGTAGATGCCGCCCATCCCGCCGCGGCCCAGCTCCTTCAAGATGCGGTACTTGCCGAGCGTGCCGAGTTCGCCGGCCTTCTTCGGCGGGTCGAACTCCGGCGCGTCCGCGACCGCCGGCAACTTCGGCGGGTTCGGCGGATTCAATCCGGCGTCCTTCGTTTCATCGTTCGAGGCGTTCATCGACGGCGCTTGGGATAGAGTGTTCGCGAACGTCGGTTCGGGGCTGTGCGGCATGGGCAGGGACCATCCAAAGGGGTGACAACGCGGCGGCAGTTAATAGTGTAACCGAAAGAATGAGACCCGTGCAAGAACCGACCCCGCCGCCCGCCCGCTCCACCCGGTCCACGTCCTCGCGTTCGCCGTTCAAGTATTGAATCCCAAAGCGTTAGCGACGGCCATTGCGTTTCCGCCAGATTCTCCGGCCGGCGGGACTTTCGGGCGGGCCAAACCGGGGGTCCGGCGGGGAGCCGACGGGCTTCCCCAGGGTGTTATTCAGCCTCGAACGGGGCTGAAAACCGATACCATCCCCGGCACTTGTTCCGGCGCGGCCGGGTCGAATAATTCGTAAAGTACGAATAGTACATCCCCTCCCGCGAGTTCGTTCCTCACCGGTCCCGCGACCAGGAGTCCCGCCATGCGTTCGGTCCGTGTCCTCGCCGCCGGGTGGGCGGCGGTCGGCGTCGCCGTCCTCGCGACGGCCCAGGAGTCGAAGGTGCAATTGAACTACCCCGCCACCAAGAAGGTCGAGCAGGTCGACGACTACCACGGCACGAAAGTCCCCGACCCGTACCGCTGGCTCGAAGACGACGTGCGGAAGTCGAAGGAGGTCGCCGACTGGGTCGAGGAGCAGAACAAGGTCACGACCGCCTACCTGGAGTCGATCCCGGAGCGGGCGTACATCAAGAAGCGGATCACCGACCTGTACAACTTCGAGAAGTACTCCGCCCCGTCGAAGGAGGGCGACAAGTACTTCTACAGCAAGAACGACGGCCTCCAGAACCAGAGCGTCCTGTACGTCCAGGATTCCCTCGACGCCGAGCCGAAGGTGCTGCTCGACCCGAACAAGCTCAGCAAGGACGGGACCGTCGCGCTCGCCGGGTTCTCCGTCGATCACCAGGCGAAGCTCGCCGCCTACGGCCTCGCCGAGGCCGGGTCCGACTGGGTGACGTGGAAGGTGATGGACATCGCGACCGGCAAGGACCGCGACGACCTCATCAAGTGGACGAAGTTCTCCGGCGCGTCGTGGGCGAAGGACGGCAAGGGGTTCTACTACAGCCGGTTCCCGGAGCCGGCGAAGGACGCCGCGTTCCAGAGCCTCAACGAGAACCAGAAGCTCTACTACCACGCCGTCGGCACGCCGCAGGCGGACGACAAGCTCGTGTTCGAGCAGCCGGACCACCCGCGGTGGACCGTCGGCGGCGGCGTCACGGACGACGGCAGCTACCTCGTCGTCAGCATCGGCGACGGCACGACCAGCCGGAAGGTTCGCGTCAGCTACAAGGACCTGTCGAAGCCCGATTCCAAGATCGTCGAGTTGATCGCGGACCACAAGAACAAGTGGTCGTTCATCGACAACGTCGGGCCGACCTTCTACTTCGAGACGGACTACAACGCCCCGAAATACCAGATCGTCGCGATTGATGTCACAAATCCGGACCCGAAGAACTGGAAGACGGTCATCCCGGAAGCGAAGGACGTGATCCAGAGCGCCAGCATGGTCGGCGACCGACTGATCGTCAGCTACCTCCAGGACGCGAAAACCGTCGTCAAGATTCACGAGCTGACCGGCGCGTTCGTCCGCGACGTGAAGCTGCCGGGCATCGGCTCCGCGGGCGGGTTCGGCGGCAAGCGGCACGAGATCGAGACGTTCTACACGTTCACCAGCTTCACCACGCCGCCGAGCATCTACCGGTACGACATGGCCACCGGCGAGAGCAAACTCTACCGCTCCGCGAAGGTGAAGTTTAACCCGGACGAGTACGAGGTGAAGCAGGTCTTCTACCCGAGCAAGGACGGCACGAAGGTGCCGATGTTCATCAGCCACAAGAAGGGGCTGAAGCTCGACGGGTCGAACCCGGTGCTGCTGTACGGGTACGGCGGGTTCAACATCTCGCTGACGCCGTCGTTCTCGACGAGCCGGGTGCAGTGGATGGAGATGGGCGGCGTCCTGGCCGTGGCGAACCTCCGCGGCGGCGGCGAGTACGGCGACGCCTGGCACCGGGCCGGCACGAAGCTGACCAAGCAGAACGTGTTCGACGACTTCATCAGCGCCGCCGAGTACCTGATCGCGGAGAAGTACACCTCACCCAAGAAGATCGGCATCCAGGGCGGCAGCAACGGCGGGCTGTTGGTGGGCGCGTGCATGACGCAGCGGCCGGACCTGTTCGGCGCGTGCCTGCCGGCGGTCGGGGTGATGGACATGCTGCGGTTCCAGAAGTTCACGGCCGGGCGGTTCTGGACGGACGACTACGGCAGCAGCGACGACCCGAAGGAGTTCGCGGCGCTGGTGAAGTACAGCCCGTACCACAACCTGAAGCCGGGGGTGAAGTACCCGGCGACGATGGTGACGACGGCCGACACGGACGACCGCGTCGTGCCGGGGCACAGCTTCAAGTTCACGGCGATGTTGCAGTACTGCCACGCGGGTGGGCCGCCGGTGCTGGCCCGGATCGAGACGAAGGCCGGCCACGGGGCCGGCAAGCCGACGACGAAGATCATCGAGGAGACGGCCGACATGTGGGCGTTCCTGGTGAAGAACCTCGACATGAAGGTGACGGAGGTGAAGTGACGGCCGTTCCAACGCCCGCGGCCGTTTGGCGGCGAACGGGGAACGGGTTGCTGGAGGCAGGACGCAGACTTCCGAAGTCCGGCTTCGACTTCGGAAGTCGGTTCCCCGCGGGCGGCGGGTGCATTCGCAACGGCGAGCGTCGCGGCGTGAGCGAGACGTGCCGGCGTGCGTCCGGGCCACGTCGCGACGCTCGCCGTTGATTCGTGAGGTTGTCGTTGCCGGTTCGACTTCCGAAGTCGAAGCCGGACTTCGGAAGTCAGGGTTCCGCGCTCCCCTCCGCAAAGCCTCCGGGTCGCCGCTAAACGGGACTCACCACGCCGTCGGCCACCCGGCCGCGGCGCGGGCGTAGGCCGTCATCGCCCGCGACACGCTCGCCAGCACTACGGTGTCGCCGAACGCCTGCCACTCTTGCTCCGTGCCGCCCGCGAAGTCGAATACCTTCACCTCGTCCTCGACGCGGTCGTGCCCATCGACCAGCTCCCACACGTCGCGGCCGTGGCAGAACTCCGGCGTCACCCGCGTCAGCATCGTGTGCTGGAACATCATGTACGACCGGGCCGACAGCTCCGACGCATGAACCGCCAGCGGTTCGTCGGCCGCCAACTCGCGGCCGATGTTCGGCAGGCTCGTCAGCGGCGGGATCGACCCGTACTCGATCCGCCGCGCGAACCCCCGCCAGTACTCGATGTGGAGGAAGATGCGGCCGTCGCCGTACTCCTCCTTCGAGTCCAGGGACGTGTGGATGCGGACGTTCCGCCCGGACCGGCTGATCCCGTCCGCGACCTTCGCCTTCTGGAACTTCTTCAGCACCGTCGGCAGCAGCCGGCGGACGTTCGCGTCGAGCCACCTCCCCTCGGCCGCCGACAGCCGCTGCTTCGACTTCATCGTGCAGGACAGCCGGATGAACTCGGCCCGCGCCGCGTCCGCGTCGCCGGTGCTGTTCTCGTCCAGCCAGTCGGCGAACACCAGCCGCGGCGTGTCGTCGTCCGGGGTCGCGGCGATCGCCCGCAGCAGGGCGACGCACTCGGGGGTCGGCTTCATGGCTTCCGAGGATACCAGATTCGCCGCGGGCGGAACGCGAAATCCGCGGCCGTCCCTCGCACGTATGTCCGGGTGTTGCCCGCCCTCACCCCCCCGGTTCGTGCGATGACCCCCCTGCAGCTCGAAGCGAAGTACCACAGCCTGCCCGTCGTCATCGACGGGCTGAAGTCCACCACCGTCAACGTCCGCCGCTACCAGAACAACGCGGAGAGCCTCAAGGAGAACGTCCACTGGGGCAACAAGGCGGCGTGGGCGAAGAAGGACGTGCTCGTCGGCCGCATGAAGGCCGAGGCGAACAAGATGGTCGCGAACGCGAAGCTCCAGGCGAAGGGGAAGGCCACGACGCCGACGGCCAGCGAGGAGGACCCGGTCCTCGCCCTGGCCGGGGCGCTGACGACGCTCGACGTGCCCGAGCCGGTACGGGGCCTGATCGGGCCGGGGAACCTCGCGCACCTCGCCATCCCGGACATCATCAAGAGCTGGATCGTCCCGATGGTGGCCGTCCACACCGGCAAGGGGTCGCCGGAAGAGATTCAGATGTGCCTGCACTTCGTCGCCATCTACCGGCTATACGACACGAAGAAGTTCGGCACAGACGCCGCGGCCGGCGTGCGGGACTACTGCGACCAGTACATCGGCCTCGACTGCAACGGGTTCACGGGGAACTTCGCCCGCGAGACCGGCCGCTCGAAAGTGCCGAACTCGGAGATCCCCAGTTACCTGCCGAAGGACAAGGCCAAGCGGCGGACGAAGATCGAGGACGTGCAGCCGAACGACGTGCTCATCTGGCCGGACTTCGGGCACATCGCGATCTTCGACTCGCTCGCCGCGCCGGTCGCCGGGGCGAAGGGGGCCGTCACCCGCGACGGCGTCGTGGTCGAATCGACGGCCGCCAACCCGTCCGGCGGGGCGGGCACGGTGAACGGCGGGCTGCAGCACTCGACGTACACGATCGTCGGCGTCAAGGGCGACCTGTTCCTGGTCGAGCGGCCGAAGGGGAAGGGGCGGAACTGGGTCTACGTCGCGCCGCTGGTCTGACGGCCCGTCCGCGGTCCTCGGAAACGAAAAAGCCCCGCCGTCGCCGGCGGGGCTTTCGCGTTACGTCGCGGCCGCGGTTACTTCCCGGCCCCCGGCAGCAGGCTGACCTTCGGCAGGTCCAGGTCGGCGGCCTTGCCGGTGAACACCGGGTTGGCCGTCACCTTCACGGCCTTGCGGTCGGCCGTCACGTCGGCCACCGCCCGCATCGACGGGGCCGTCGGGGTCACCCCGGCGAACCGCGTCTCGAGCGGCTGCACGACCACCGGCAGGTTCGTCTTCGTCGCGTTCGCGGTCCCGGAGCTGGTGCCCGCCGCGCCGCCGCCGAACCCCTTGTTCACCGCCGACGCCGCGGCCGTCGTCTCCTGCCGCGCGTCCGGGGCGTCGTCCGTCGGCAGCTCGGCCAGTTGCGTCCGCGACCCGTCCGTCAGGTTGATCTCGACGACCGCCTTCGGGTCCGACAGGTCGAGCGTGTAGAACTCGCTGGCCTGCTTGTCCGTCCCCTGGTGCTTCGTCACGACCACCTGGACCGTCGTGCCGATCGTCCGGCCGAGGGCCTTCTTCGCCGTCACCTTGTACGTCCCGCTCATCGCGGCCGCCGCGGTGTAGACCTCGGACCGGTTCCCTTGCTGC
This sequence comes from Limnoglobus sp., assembly GCF_059499385.1. Classification (NCBI taxonomy): domain Bacteria; kingdom Pseudomonadati; phylum Planctomycetota; class Planctomycetia; order Gemmatales; family Gemmataceae; genus Limnoglobus; species Limnoglobus sp. The sequence goes on from NZ_JCABYM010000047.1 coordinate 11,935, forward strand.
TCCAGCACGTCGGCCTTCAGCACGCCGCCGCCGACCGTCCGCTTGTGCGTCGGGTTGGCCGTCGAGCCGCTCGGCTCCGTCACGGACAGGTCGAGGTCGGCCTCGCCCTGCCACCGGAGTTCGATCACCAGGTCCCGCTTCTTCTCCGCGTCGAGCAGCTTCTGGAACCGTTCGACCTGGTCGCCGAGGCCGGCCTTCTGGAACTTCTCGACGAGGCCGGTGAGCCGGGCCTTCGTCTGCTCGTGGTAGTTGACGCCGTCGTCCGCCCAGTCGCGGCCGAGGAGGTTGGCCGTCGCCCAGTGGATGGTGTCCGCCTGCACGTCGTTGGCCTTGCCGGCGTAGACGAGGGCGTTCGCGTAAGCCGTCGGCAGGTTCGGCTCGAGGCCGGCCGCCTTCTTGCAGTACGCCGCCGCCACCGCCGCCTGCCCGTTCTCGTTCGCCACCTTCGCGGCCTTCAGGTAGCCCTTCGCCTCGGTCGGCTCCAGGTCCACGTTCGACATCGCGACCCGCTGGATGTCGCTCGGCGACGCCTTGCCTTCGCGGAGGGCGAGGGCGAGCGCGTCGTGCGCCCACTGGTCGGTCGTCAGCCCGTTGCGGATGCCGGTCTTCAGGACTTCCGCCACGTGCTCCGGCTTGTTCACGTCCATGAGGAAGTCGGCACACGCCACCACGACGCCGGGGTCGGTCACGTTCGACCGCTCCAGGGCCTGCTGCCACATCCGCGTCGGGTTGTTCTTGTCGATCCCCTTGAGCAGCGCCTTCGCGTCCTCCTTCGGGTTCTTGATGCCGGGCTTGTCGGCCCCGGCGAGCATCCCGCCGACCTGGCCGGCCACGTCCGGGGTCAGGCCGCCCTTCGGCGGGCCGCCGGCGGCCACGGCGTTGCCGCCGCGGGCCGGGTTGCCGGGGCCGCCGGCCCCGACGCCTTCCGGCTTCTTGTACTTGATGCTCGCGCCGGGGTGGTACTTGCCGTTCGCCCGGACGATGAGCGCCCGCGCCGGCGGGTAGTACGCCAGCGAGTTCAGGTACTTCTCCTCGACGACCTTGACGGACTCGTCGTCGTCGCCCCCGGCGGGGGTGTTGATCTGGAACTGGCCGTTCAGGTCGGCCCACTCGCCGCGGGCCACGACTTCCGTGATCAGGGTGGCGATCAGCTGGTAGTTGACGAGGTCGTTGCCCTGGATGCCGAACTGCCCGCCGAGGTTGCCGAACTGGCCGAGCTGGCCGCCGCCGAACCCGGCGAGGCCGCCGCCGGCCCCGAGGTTATTGGCCGCCCCGCCGCCGAGGAGGCCGCCGCCGATGCCGCCGCCCTGGATGCCGCCGGCGAACCCGCCGCCGGGCTGCCCGCCGAGGCCGCCCCCGCCGAGGCCGCCGGCCCCGAGGCCGCCGATGTTAAACCCGCCGCCCAGCCCGATCCCGCCGATCGCCCCGAACCCGCCGGCGAACGTCGCCTGGCCGAACAGCTGCAGGTTCTGCGACTGGACGCCCTGGTTCTGGATGAGCGTCGCCTGGTTCACCGACGACGGGATCTGGTACACGAGTTCCGTGATGTCGAACGCCCGGACCACCTTCTCGGTGAACCGCCGCTCGTACGTCGTGATCTCGATGTACTCCGGCCGGACGACGTAGTACGCCCCGATGCTCTGCAGCGCGATGTCGAGGAACGCCCCGACCGTCAGCCCGTAGAACTTCTGCTTGAGCGGGAACTTCTTGTCGAGGATCGCCGCCTCGGACTGCTCCGTCTTGAACGCGTCTTCGAGGATGACGAACTTCAGGTCGTGGTCCTTCTCCAACTGCGACAGCACGTCCTTGAGCGCCAGGCCGTCGAGTTCGTTCTCGATCTTGATCTTCTGGGCCGTCGGGCCTTCGAGGATCGACTGGATGCGGCGCATCGTGCCGGGCACGTCCGACCCGATGCTCGCGGACTTGTACTTCTCCCGGTCGGCCGTCAGCTCCCGCCACACGGCCGCCGGCGGGAAGTGGACCGGCGGCTCGTCCGGGTACGGGATGAACGACTTCTCGGCCTGCATCATCGTGAGCAGGTAGCGGTCCTCGCGGATGCGGACGAGCTCGCGGTACTCGCGGAGGTTCGTCGCCGCCTGGCCGATCATGTAGCTGGCCGTCGCCTCCGGCGGCACGACCTGCCCGCGGCTGATCCGCTCCTGGATGAGCACCTGCGCCTCTTGTTGGGCCAGCTCGAACCGCGCCTGGTTCATGAGCTGGCGGAACGAGTCGATCCGGGCGACCGTCTGCCGCTCTTCGGCCTCTTGCCGCTCGTACTCGTTGATCCGGAGCTTGGTCCGGGCGATCCGCTCGCGGTCCTCCGCGATGGCCCGCTTGATCGCCGCCCCCTGGGTGGCGACGGTCTGCATCATCGCCTCCAGGTCCGCGGCCAGCTTCTGCCGGTAGGCGTCGCTGAGCTGGGCGTTCGCGAGGATCGTGTCCCGCTGCCGCTTCAGGTCCTCGTAGGCGGAGTCCGGGTCGCTCTTGAACAGCGTCCGCGACCGGCGGATCGTCTCATCGACGAGCACCCGGTACTGCTGTTCCAGCACGGCCCGCTCGGCCTCGGCCTGTTGCAGCCCGCCCGGCGCGGGGGCCGGGACGGCCGCGCCGCCGGCCGGCGGCGGCTCGGCTTGCGCCAGCACCGCCAGCTTCTCGCGGGCGACCTTCTCGGACTGCTTCAGGTTGTCGGTCAACTGCGCCTTCATCTTCGCCCGCGTCAGGTCGCCCTTCCGCAGCCGCTCGATGACCTTCAGCCCCTGCTCGACTTCCAGGTTCGCCGGGTCGATCTTCGCCGCCGCCAGGTAGAGCTTCTCGGCGTGGTCGATCTTGTCCCCGTTGATGGCGAACACGGCCTGGGACAGGAATTCCTCGCGGAACAGTTGGAACTGCTGCGCCCCGAGGGCCAGCGCCCGGTCGGCGGCCAGGATGGCCGGGGCGTCCTTCGCCGGGGCCGCCCGCCACTGCTCGACGATCGCGTGGATGAAGTAGTTGTCGTTCTCGGACACCGGCAGCCGGTCCGCGAGTTCGACCCGCACGGCCTCGCCGTTCACCAGCCCTTCGACCTTCGCCGTCACCGCGGCGGCGTCGCCCTTGAGCGTTCCGACCACGAGCGTCGGCCGGTCGGCCCGCAGCGGCGGGAGGCGGGTCGGGAACGTCTCGGCGACTTCCGCCCCGTACTCGATCTTCGTCGGCTTCAGCACCGGCACGGCGAAGCTGGCGAGCAGCTTGGCGGCGAAGTCGGCCTTGCCGCGGTCGGACGCGGTGTCCTCCGCCAGCCGGACGACCGCCCCGCCGGTCAGCGTGGCGAGGCCGTGCAGGTTGTGCGAGTTGATCTTCAGCCCGAGCGGCACGGCGTAGAACGCGACGTTCGCCTGATCGAGCTTCGTGCCGAGGTCCACGCGGGCGGTTTCCGTCAGCGTCTCCGTGCTGGCGGCGCTCTCGCCGTCGCCGAGGAACAGGATGATCTGCTGGCGGGCCGGGTTCGGCTCGAACGCCTTGACGGCCTTCTCGACGGCGGCCTTCAGGTCCGTCGCCCCGGCGGCGAACTCCGTCTCGGCCAGCTGCGCCGCGGCCCCGGTCACGACCGGGGCGGTCGCCGGCTTGAACCCCTCGGTCAAGGACCGGGTGGCCTTCGCGTCGTCGAGGTTGACGGTCCACACGTCGATGCGGTCGGTCGGGCTGGACGCCTTCGCGAGCGCGTCGATGATCTGCCGGGCGCGCTTCAGCGGCTGCCCGGCCTGGCTGGCGGACGTGTCCACCATGACGAGGATGTCGCGGTCCTGGGCGGCCTTTGCGGCGAGCGTCGGCTTCACCTGCCACGCGAAGCTCGTCTTGCCGGACCGCTGCTTGTACGTCAGGGCCGGCTGGGTGGCGAACTTCGACTGGGTGAAGTTGTCCGCGGCGGCGACGCCGTCCGGCTTGGCCGTGCGGAGGGTGGCCTTCTGGCCGGACCCGGATGAGGTGATGTCGCCGAACACGGTCGTGCCGATGACCGCGGAGGCGGCGGCTGTGCCGAGAACGGCGGTCAGCAGCCGGAGCCGTTTGACGATAGTCATTGCCCGGACGCTCCTACAGGGGGCCGCGAGAGAAACGGTTTCTCGCCCGGCCCGGGACGGGAGAACCTAATCTTGAATTCTAAAGCGCGGCGGCGTTTCGCCGCCACCGGAAATCGCACGGATGTCGGCCGCCGGGCCGGGCGGCGTCGCGCCGGCCGGAACAGGTCGCGCCACCGCGCGAACTGGCGCGTCGGCCGCCGCGGTGCGCGGCTAGGGGAAATCTACCCGCTTAACACGGCGACGCGAATGTTGTTGGCGCGAATGTGCGGCCGGCCGGGGTCGGCCCGTCGCGCCAGCGCCCCGACTGCTACGAGCCGCACGCGCGGATTGTTGTGCTCGGGTTGGAGTTCTGGTACGGTGGTCGCGACCGACGGGTTCCTTGTAGGGCGGGTCAAGGCTTTGCGCCGACCCGCCGCCGCGCTCCTGGCCTCTCGGTCTCTCCCGGCGCGGCTGTCAGCCCCCGGCGGGTCGGCGCAAAGCCTTGACCCGCCCTACAAGGAACCCGTCGTGGCCGGGATCACCTTCCGCCCCTACCATCCGGCCGACGCGACGGCGCTCCTCGCGCTGTTCCTTGACACGATCCGCCGGGTGAACAGCCGCGACTACCCGCCGGACCAAATCCGGGCGTGGGCGGCGGACGACATCGACCCCGCCGCGTGGGCCGCCCGGTTCGAGGGCCGGTTCGTCGTCGTCGCGGAGGAGGCGGACCGGCCGGTCGGGTTCGCGGAACTGGAAGCGGACGGGCACATCGACCGGCTGTACGTCTCGGCCGACCACCAGGGCCACGGGATCGCCACGCGGCTGCTGGCCGACCTCGTGGCCGAGGCCCGGCGGTTGGGGCTGGCCCGGCTGTTCGTCGAGGCCAGCATCACCGCCCGCCCGTTCTTCGCCGCCCGCGGGTTCGTCACCCTTGTCGAGCAGACGGTGGCGTGCCGCGGGGCGCAGCTCGTCAACTACCGGATGGAACGAACCTTGACGTGAGCCGCGCGTCAGCCGCCGAAGTGCTTCTTCAAGTTCGCGTAACTCCGCGTCGCCGCCGCGACGGGGTCGTAGCCGGGCTTGTTGCTGACCATCCCGCTCACCTCCACGACGACCGGGCCGGCGTACTTCGCCGCCGCCAGCAGCTTCGCGTACTCGGCGTAGTCGATGCCGTGCTCGCCGGGCAGCAGGAACTCGAACTTCGCCGGCGTCCCCTTCGCGTCCTTCACATGCACGAACGCCGACAGCGGCACGAGCGCCGCTACCGCGTCCGGTAACTTCACCCCTCGCAGGAACAGGTGGCTGTAGTCGAACCCGATGCGGACCCACGGGCTGTCCACCTGCCGCATCAGCCACGCCGCCCCGTCGAGGGAGTGCAGCGCGTTGCCGACGTGCGGCTTGATCGCGATCACCGTCTTCGCGTCCTTCCCGACCGCCGCCCAGGCGTGCAGCCGCTCGGCCATGCGGTCCTTCACCGCGTCCCAGTCGGCCGGCTTGCCGCCGAGGATCGTCTCGATCACCGGCGGCGCGTCCGATAACGCACGGCCCAGCTCCGCGGCGGCCTTCAGCCGGTCGAGGTTCTTCGCCCGAACCGCGTCCGCCGCCGGCTCGACCAGGTTCTCCATGAGGGCCTGCACCGTCAGGTTCGCGTCCGCCAGCCGCGTCCGCAGCTCCTTCCGCGCGGCCGCGGACAGCAGGTGCGGCTCCGCCGGGTAGCCCGGCATGAGGGCCAGCTCGACGCCGGCGTAGCCGATCTTCGCGCACGCGGCGAGGGCGTCCGCCAGGGAGAGCGTCTTCATCCCGTAGAGGCTGAACCCGAGCGGAATCTTCTTCCCCTGCCCGACGGCCGGGCCGGCGGCGAGGGCGGCGGCCGCGGCGGCGAGCCACGCGCGGCGGGTGAACGGGGTCATGCGAGTCCTCCGGAGGGGCCGTCATTTTATCGACACGCCCCGGATTTCTGCGACACCTTACCCATCTTGTTTGACCCGTGCGGAAACGTCTTCTAGGCTTGCCGGGCGAACTAGCGACCGCCCCCCGGCTTCCACCCGCTTCCCCGCACCGGCCGGACGCCATGCGCGATCAGACACCCATCACCCCGACGGCCCGGCTCGTCAGCCTCGCGATCCTGCTCGTCCCGGCCGCCGTACTCGGCGGGCTGGCCGCGCGGTACGACTCCCGCCTGCTCGCCATCGGGGCGGCGGCGGAACTGCTCGGCGCGGCCCTGTTCCTCCGCGCCGGCGTCGCCTGGAAGCCGCCGGCCAGCGGGTCGGTCATCCTCCTGTACGTCATGGCCCTCGGGTGGTGCTGGTTCCACACCCGCGCGATTCACGAGCCGCCGGCCGCGTTCGCGCGGGGCGTGCTCCTCCTCGGCCCCGTCATCCTCTTGTTTAGCCACGACCTGACCCGGACCGGGGCGGAAGCCCGGCGGCGGGCGAAGCGGTGCTGCGCCCGCATCCGCAACCGGCGGACGTGGCCGGCCGACCCGACGGTGCTGAACCGGCTGCCGGAGGTCCTGGCGCTGAAGGACGCGGTCGTCCTCGACGCGTCGCCGATCTTCGGGCTGTTCAACGACCCGCGGCCGGAAGTCCGGATGGCCGCGTTCGCGTCCCTGGAGGGGCGGAAGGTGTGGCGGCCGGCCGAGATCGCCGTCGTGCTGCACAAGATTCACCAGATGGACGACCCGGCCGTCCGGGCGGTCGCGATCACGGCCCTCAGTTGCGTGGACGACCCGGTGACCATCGGGCAGCTGGCGAACTTCCTCCGCGACCCGGAGCCGGCCGTCCGGCTGGCGGCGATCCGCACGGCGCTGACGTTCCCCAGCCAGCGGTGGGTCATCATCCGGGAGGACGTGCGGGCCTACCTGGCGGACCAGCGGTTTAGCAACGACGGCGGGCTGCCGACCTCGGCCGGGCGGCTGCCGGCCGTGGCCGTGTGCGACCTGACGGCGTGGGCGGCGGAGGCGGACCCGCTCGGGCCGCGGGCCGTCCGGGCGCTGGTCGAGCACTACGCGCACAACCTGCGGTCCACCGTCGCCTACGACCTCGTGTCCGACCTGTCGCAGCAGACTAGCGACCCGAACACGCCGGCGGCGCTGCGGGTCGAGCTGGCGTACCTGCTGCGGTCGTTCAACGTGCTCACCCCGGACCTACTGGACCGGATGACGAACGCCGACCAGCCCGGCCCGATCCGGCTGCTGGCCGCCGAAGCGATGCTGATGACGAACCCGACCGACCCGGACGCGCTGGACGTGCTCCGCGGCCTCGGCCGGCAGCCGAACCGGGAGATCGCCATCGCCGTCGCGAAGGTGTTGCAGCAGCATCTGGGGTTCGACATGGGCCTGCCGGCGGACCGGCTGGCGCTGCACAGCAAGGTCGCGGCCGAGGTGGTGAAGCGGGTCCAGCAGTGGGCGACGGCCCGCAGCGGGAGCAACTCGGCGACGCCGACGCCCGGCCTGGCGACGCCGGGGCTGCCGGAGACGCCGCCGCCGAGCGGCCTGACGAAAACCGGCGTCCCGCCGGCCCGCCAGCCGATCAGCAAGCGGTCCTGGACGCGGTAATCCAGCACAACTGCTGTCCACGAGAAACTTTTTTTCGCGGTGTCGGAGTTTTCGGTAGCGGAGCGGAAGCACGACCGATTCCGCTGCCGGCGTGAATAGTTAAGCGGTGGGCACAAAGTAAACATGAAGTGTTAGCTGCCGTTAACGCGCAACCTACCCATTTCAACAGTTCGCGGCCGAATCTGGCACTCGAATCGACGAAATCAACCTCACACCGTCTGCGTCGCGAACCCTGGCATTGATCGTGCCTCAGCTTTCGTCCCGCAGGTGCAACCCGTGCGACCGGCGCAATCGGAAATTCTGATTGCTTCGGAAAACTCGTCTCGGTAATCTACTGCCTGCCGGGTCTACCCGGTCCGTCCTCCGTCCACGCGGCCCGCCGGGGTCGCCGGAGTACCCGTTGCTGCAAGGAGCCTCAACGTGACCTTCGTGCGTGCCTTAAGCTTCCGCCGGGCCGTCGTCGCCCTCGCCGCCCTCGTCCTCGGGGCCGCGGGCCAGGCGAAGGCCGACATCGTCATCGACGACTTCACCACCCCGGACCCCGGCGTCACCTACTCGCTCGACGCGGCCGTGCCGTCGGTGTACACGCAGGTGGACGGCAACCGGACGCTGACCGTCACCCAGACGCAGAACACGTTCGGCCTGGCCAACCAGACCAGCGGCGTGATCGGCAACACCACCCTCGGCGGCCGGTTCGTGCTGAACACGACGACCGGCACGACGGCGTTCGCCAGCCTCGCGTACACCTACGCCGGCCTCGACTTGTCCGCCGGCGGCACGATCCTGAACTTCCAGTTCACCTCGACCGACCTCGGCGTGCCGTTCTCCGTCAGCGTCGGCGACGGGACGACCACGGCCACGCAAGTCGGCCTCGTGACCTCCCCGACGAACCTGTCGTTCGACCTGACCGGGTTCGCCGGCGTGAACCTGGCGGGCGTGACGCAGATCGAGCTGGTGCTGAACCGGGACGTGACGAGCGGGGCCTCGACCTCCTCGGCCGACTTCAGCATCGCGAACGTGACGATCACCGAGCCGCCGCCGACGACCGACGTGCCGGCCCCGCCGGCGGCCCTCCTGGCGCTGGCCGCGCTGCCGGTCCTCGGCCTGCGGCGGAAGCTGCTCAAGAAGGCGTAACGAGTCGAAAGGGTCCCGTCAGACTCCTTCCCCGCACCCCCGGCCGAAACGCCGGGGGTGCGGCGTTTAACGCCGCGAGCCGCCCCGGCTTGTCGCCGGGGCGGCTCGCGGCGTTAAAAACCGACCTCGGGCTAGCCCTTCGACCCGCGGCCGTCGCCCTTGACCTTCACGTCGCCGGTCTTCTCGACCTTCACCTTCTCCTTCTTCACCGTGTCGGAGACGTGTTCCGTCTCGTGAACCTTCCGCTTGCCGACGGTGACCTCTTCCGTCACCACCGGCGTCTTCTGGACCGTCACCCTCTCCTCCGAGACGGGGACGCGGATCACCTCGCCGGGCTTGAGGTCGCCGGACGCGACCCGGCCGCCGGCGGCCCGCCGCTCGATCACGACTTCCTCCCGCTCGACCGGCACGTCGATCGACTTCGTCTCGGTCGTGACCTCTTTGCGGACGGTCACCTCGCCGGCCCGGACCTTCTGCTTGCGGGCGTGCAGTTGCTCCTCCACGACCTCGAGCTTGCGGTCCTCGGCGGACGCCGACGCGTGGTCGTACCCGCCGCTCTTCCGGAGTGAGGCGAACGCCTCGTCCCGCTTCGCCCCCTGCACGGTCACGAGGTAGCGGCCGGACTTGACCGCCCCCTCGTAGAACGCGGCGTCCTCTTCCGGGATGCCCGACCCGATCAGCCAGCCGGTGAGGCCGGCCGCCGCGGCCCCGCCGGCGGCGCTGAGTAGCGCCGCGACGATCGGCCCGACGGCGAGCACCGGCCCGATGACCGGGATGACGCCGAACGACATGCCGAGGGACGCGAGGCCGGCCACGCCCGCCCCGGCGACCACGCCGGCGGTCGCCCCTTCCTCGGCGTAGGTGTCGCCACCTTCGCTGCGCACCTTCCCGTCCGCGTCGCGGGCCACGACGCTGATCTGGTCGCGGTCGTACCCGGAGCGGATTAGGTCTTCCACCGCCGCGTCCGCACGCTCGCGGGTGTTGAATACGGCCACCGCCGTTTGATTTTTCTTCGCCATGACAAGACCCACCATCCAACGCCAGCCGGTTCCAAGGCAGCTCGGGACTGGCTCCGCCCTCTGCCTGGAATTGATCCGGCAAAGGGGGTGCCGCCGGCCGGCGGACGGCCGGAGTGGAAACGCTTTGCCCACCCCGCGGCCGCCGGGCGGGGTTCATACCATACCCGGCATGAACCCCACCGTCGTCTTCGCCCTGCTCGCGGCCGGGGCCGGCTGCTGCATCGCCCTCCAGGCCAGCGCCAACGCCCGCCTCCGGCAGCACCTCGACAGCCAGTGGTACGCCGCGTACTTCTCGATCTGCGGCACGATCCTGACCGCTACCTTTTACATGCTCGCCACGCGGCCGCCGGTCCCGTCGTGGGCGGGCGTGAGGCAAACCGAGTGGTGGAACTGGGTCGGCGGGCCGCTCGGCGCGCTGATCGTGCTCGCCGGCGCGACGCTGACGAAAGAACTCGGCGCGGCCGCGTTCATCGCGCTCGTCGTCGGCGGGCAGCTCGTCTGCTCGATGCTACTGGACCACTTCGCCCTGATGGGCCTGAAGGAGCAACCGATCACGCTCGGCCGGGTGCTCGGCGCGGTCCTCGTAGTGGCCGGCGTCGTCTGCATCAAGTATCTGTGAACGCATGAACCCGATCGACGCACTCTTCCGCGACCTGCGGTCCGCCGGCAAAAAAGCCTTCATGCCGTTCCTGACCGGCGGCGACCCGGACCTCGCGTTCACGAAGGCGGCGCTCACGGCCGTCGCGGAAGCGGGGGCGCACCTCGTCGAGGTCGGGTTGCCGTTCTCCGACCCGATCGCGGACGGCCCCGTGATTCAGGCGTCGTACACACGGGCGCTGAACGCAAAGCTCAAGCTCGCCGACTTGTTCGAGACGCTGAAGCAGACTTCAACGCAACCCGGCTGGCGGACGCCGCTGGCGGCGATGGGGTCGTACACGCTCATCTACAAACGGGGCGCGGCGGCGTTCATCCGGCAGGCGAAGGCGGCCGGCCTGAGCGGGGCGGTGCTGCCGGACCTGCCGGTCGAGGAGGCGGAGGAGTTCGCGAAGGTGGCGGCCGACCACGACTTCAAGCCGATCCTGCTCGTGACGCCGACGACCTCGCCGGCGCGGGCGGAGAAGGTGGTGAAGGCGTGCGGCGGGTTCGTCTACGTGGTGAGCATCGTCGGCATCACCGGCGAGCGGGACCGCTTGCCGTCGTCGCTCCGCGACATGCTGACCCGGCTGCGGGCGATGACCGACCTGCCGCTGTGCGTCGGGTTCGGGGTGAGCAAGCCGGCGCACGTGACGGAGCTGCGGGAGATCGCCGACGGCGTGATCGTCGGCACGGCGATGGTGCGGAAACTCGAACAGGCCGGCCAACCGGGGCAACGCGAGACGGCGCTGGCGGAGCTGCGGGCGACCGTCGCGGAGCTGGTGGCGGCGCTGAACCCGGCGGGCTAAACAATGGCCCGCAGATGACGCGGACTTCGGCGCAGATGAAGAGGATCAAGACCGAGAATTGACTTTGGTTTTATCCGGTTTTCATCTGCGCCGAAGTCCGCGTCATCTGCGGGCCATTCTTCCGACTCGCGAGACGACCCCATCCCGGATACAATCGCCTCCATCTTCACTTGTCCGCAGGACGTGGGACGATGGCGAAAGCGAAACCCAAGCCCCCCGACAACCCCCCGCCGCCGGCCGAGTACACGGTCGTCGCCCGCCGCTACCGGCCGCAGCAGTTCGCGGACCTGATCGGCCAGGAACACGTCGCGAACGCCCTCACCAACGCGCTCACGTCCGGCCGCGTCGCCCACGCGTATCTCTTCACGGGGGCACGCGGCGTCGGCAAAACGTCCTCCGCCCGCATCCTCGCGAAGTGCCTCAACTGCGTCACCGGGCCGACACCCACGCCGTGCGACCAGTGCGACATCTGCAAGGCCGTGGCCGTCGGCGAGGACGTGGACGTGCTCGAGATCGACGGCGCGAGCAACAACAAGGTGGACGAAATCCGCGACCTGCGGAGCAACGTCGGCTTCCGGCCGACGCGGGCGCGGTACAAGATTTACATCATCGACGAAGTCCACATGCTCTCCACGGGCGCGTTCAACGCGCTGCTCAAGACGCTGGAGGAGCCGCCGCCGCACGTGAAGTTCATCTTCGCCACGACGGAAGTGCAGAAGATCCCGATCACCATCTTGTCCCGCTGCCAGCGGTTCGACTTCGCCCACGTGAGTACGGCGAAAATCTTCGCGGCTTTGAAGATCGTCGTCGCCAAGGAAGGGTTGAAGGCCGACGACGACGCGCTGCACATCATCGCGAAGCGGGCCGCGGGGTCGATGCGGGACTCGCAGTCGCTGCTCGACCAGATGATGGCGTTCAGCGACGGCCACCTCACCGCCGAGAAGGTGCATTCGCTGTTCGGGACGGCGTCCGACGACCGCGTCGCGCAGCTCGCCGACGCGATCCTGACCGGCGACGCGAAGACGGGGTTGGAACACGTCCACGAGGCCGCCGCCCGTGGGATGCAGCTCGGCGAGCTGATCGACCAGCTCGTCGACTACTGGCGGGGCATGATGCTGCTCCTCACCGCCGGGCCGGACTTCGCCGACATCAACGCGACGCCGACGCTGCTGGAGAAGATGAAGGCCCACGCGGGTTCGCGGAGCCTCGACACCGTCCTCGCCGGGATCGACATCCTCGCCGCCACCAAGCAGAAGGTACGCGGCAGCACGCACGTCCAGGTACTGCTCGAACTCGCCGTCGTCCGGCTCGCGCGGCTCGACGAGTTGCTGTCCGTGGGCCAACTCGCGGCGGCCGTCGTCGGCAACGGCACGGCCCCGGCCGTGAAGGTTCTCCCGCCGACGGTACAGCCGGTCGATTCTTCAAAAAAAAAGTTCCTGACCGGAACTGAAGGTTCCAAAAACGGGCACGCCGCTGCCCAGGGTGGCAACGGCGAGATGAGTGCGGCCGAGTTTTGGCCGCGATTAATCGAGCAATTGGGGCCGATTCGCGGAAATCACCTCCGTCAAGCCCAATTACCTGCAATTTCCGGGCCAAATTCGCTGGTAATCCGCTTCCCGGATGCGTATACTGCCGCGTACGAGTCGGTCGCCAGCGAATCGACCGTCGAGGCGATGCGGCTGGCGCTGAAGAAGATCACCGGCGCGGACTGGGCGGTCCGGGTCGAGAAGACCAGGGAAGCGGCCTCGCCGGGCGCGGGCGATGCGACCCGGTCCGCCGGGCCGACGGGCCTGACCCGGAAGGCGGTTTCGGAGCTACCGTTGTTCCGGGCCGCGGCGGACGTGCTGGGGGCGCAGGTCGTGAAGATCGACCCCGGCTTCAACCCGCTCGCCGGCGCGGCCCCGGCCGCCGACCCCGTGCCGGTCGCCGCCCCCGAGACGCCACCCGACGACGAGGAGTGACCATGTTCAAAGAACTCGGCTCCATGATGAACCTGCTGGGCAACCGCGGCAAGCTCCAGGAGGAAATGCAGAAGTTCCAGGAGTCGGTCGGCAAGATTACGACCGAGGCGACGGCCGGCGGCGGGTTCGTCACCGCGAAAGTCAACGGCCGGATGGAGCTCCTCGGCGTGAAGCTCTCCGACGAGGCCCACAAGCTCGGCGACCGCGAGATGCTCGAGGACCTGATCGTCGCGGCCGTGAACGCGGCGATGGCGAAGGCCCGCGAGCAGGTCGCGGCGGAAACGCAGAAGGTCGCGGCCGCGATGGGCCTGCCGCCGGGCATGTTGAGCGGCGGCGGCTTCCCCGGCCTGGGCTAATAGTTGGAACTGTCATGACGGAAGCCGTCCCCGCGATTCAGTCGCTGCTCGACGAGTTGGAGAAGCTCCCCGGCGTCGGGCCGAAGAGCGCGGAGCGGATCGCCCACTTCCTGCTCGCCGGGGACCGGAACGTCGCGGTGACGCTCGCCGAGGCGCTACGCGGGGTGGTCGAGCGGGTGCGGCCGTGCCGGGAGTGCTTCAACCTCACGGAAGGCGAGCTGTGCCCGATCTGCTCCGACCGGCGGCGGGACGCGGGCCTCGTGTGCGTCGTCGAGACGCCGCGGGACGTGGGGCTGTTCGAGCGGGCCGGGACGTACCGCGGCGTGTACCACGTGTTGGGCGGCCGACTCGCCCCGCTCGAGAACGTCGGCCCCGACAGGTTAACCCTGACGCAGCTCGTGCAGCGCGTCAGGAAAGGCGGCGTGAAGGAAGTCATCCTCGCGACCAGCCCGACGCTGGAAGGCGACGGCACGGCGCTGTTGGCATCGAATTTGTTAGCTGGCACGGGCGTAGCCATTACCAGACTGGCCCGTGGCGTCCCGGCGGGGGCGTCGTTGGAGTTGGTAAACTCGCAGATACTGGCCGACGCACTCGACGGCCGAAAAGCCTTTTGAACCTGACACCCACCCGCGACCCAGAGCGGACCGCGAGAGGACAAGGCATGAGCGGCATGAACATGGGGATGGGGCTGCACCAGAAGCAGCAGATGGGGATGCACCTGGCCCCGCGGATGATCCAGTCGATGGAGGTGCTGCAACTGTCCGTCATGCAGTTGCAGGAGAAGCTCACCACGGAACTGCAAGAGAACCCGTTCCTGGAGGTGAAGGAGAAACACTCCACGACGGAAGCGACCCCGGCGGAGGGGGACTTCAACGCCGACGCCCCGCTGAAGCACGACGAGACCGGGGACATCGAGTTCGCCCGGATGGACGAGATCAACCGCGACTGGGGCGACCACTTCAACGAGGACCACCGCCCCAGCCGGTCGCTCCGCGACGAACTCGGGGACAAGAAGCTGGAGGCGATGCAGAACGTCGCCGACACGCCGCAGTCGTTGCAGGAGCACCTCAACGAGCAACTCGGCTACCTCGACCTGACGCCGGACGAGAAGGAGCTGACCGAGTTCCTGATCTCGCACCTGGACGAGAACGGCTACCTCCTGCACCACGACCCGGACCGCCGCACCCCGCGGCAACTGCCGTTCGACGAACTCGCCAGCACCTACGAGGCGACGTTCGGCCGGGCGGTGACGCTCGCCGAGGTCGAGGACGCGCTGCACGTCATCCACAAGCTCGAACCCGCCGGCGTCGGGGCGCGGGACACGAAGGAGTGCCTGCTCCTGCAAGTGGACGACGACATCGAGCACGCGGACCTCGTGTCGGCGATCATCCAGCACCACCTGGAGGACGTGGCCCACAACCGGCTGCCGGCGATCCAGCGGCGGACCGGGGCGGACATCGAGACGATCAAGGAAGCCATCGACGAGCTGAAGCGGCTCGACCCGCGGCCGGGGGCGCGGTTCGTCTCCGAGGGGACGCAGTTCGTCGTCCCGGACGCCGTCGTGACGTGGACGGACGAGGGCGAGTTCGACATCAAGCTGACGAAGGACTGGACGCCGAACGTGCGGGTGAACACGAAGTTCGCCGACCAGTTGAAGGACAAGACCGTGGACGCGAAGGTGCGGGAGGAGCTGGTCAAGAAGTACCGCATGGCGAACTGGCTGGTGGAGGCGATCGAGCAGCGGCGGAACACGCTGACGAAGGTGATCCGGGAGATCATGTCGTACCAGCGGGGGTTCCTGGAGAAGGGGCCGGACCACATCCAGCCGCTGAAGATGGAGCAGATCGCGGAGAAGGTCGGCGTCCACGTGACGACGGTGAGCCGGGCGGTGGACGACAAGTGGGTGGAGACGCCCCGCGGCGTGTTCCCGCTGCGGCGGTTCTTCGGCGGCGGCACGAAGAACGCGCAGACCGGCGAGGACGTGGCGTGGGAAACGATCAAGCAGAAGCTGCAGGAGATCATCGCGGCGGAGGACAAAGCGAAGCCGCTATCGGACGAGGAGATCGTGGAGAAGTTCAAGGCGTTCGGGCTGACGGTGGCCCGGCGGACGGTGACGAAGTACCGCGAGGCGATGAGCATCCCGTCCAGCCGCCAGCGGAAGGACTGGGCGGTGACGAGCAGCTGAGGGAGGGCGAACATGGTCGCGAAGGCAGACGCGGAACGGCGCGCGGAGATCGCCCGCCGCGGGCAGGAGGCGTTCGAGCGGCACGTCCGCCCGAAGTTAGGACCGGAGGACGAGAACAAGTACGTGGCCATCGACATCGAGACCGGCGACTACGAGATCGACGCGGACGACTACATTGTCTGTCGGCGAATGCGCGACCGCTACCCGGCCGAGCGACTTTGGCTCGTGCGTGTCGGGCACAGAGCGGCCGCAACCCTCCGGACACCACGCCTTGTGGTGGAGGAATGAACGGTCGAGTCAATGCCCGGCTCGAAGCGGAGTTGCCCCTGCGGGTCTACGGCCCGTCCGGTGGGTTTCAGGACGTAACATGCGTCATTGACACTGGGTTCACGGAGAAGATCACCCTACCCGATCACATTATCTCAGCGCTCGTGTTGGATTACTTCATGACAAGTCAAATGGTCATGGCGGACGGCACAATCCTCGACATAGACCGGTACGACGCAGAGATCGAATGGTTTGGCCACCGCCGTCCGGTTGTCGTCGCCGCCGTTGGCAGCGTTCCTTTGATCGGCATGGGCCTGCTCGCCGGCCACGAACTCCGCGTCGAAGCAGTGGTCGGCGGGGCCGTCGAGATCAAACCGCTTCCGACGCCGTAGTGGCGCGGCTACCCGCCCATCGCGGCCGCCAGGTCTTGCCGCAGGTCGGCCACGTCCTCGATGCCGACGCTCAGCCGGATCAGCCCGTCGTCCACGCCGCGGGCCTCGCGGACGGCCTTCGGGATGCTCGCGTGCGTCATCGTCGCCGGGTGGTTCACCAGCGACTCCACCCCGCCCAGGCTCTCCGCCAGGCTGAACAGCTTCGTCCGCGTCAGGAACCGCCGGGCCGCGTCCGCCCCGCCGTGCAACTGCAACGAGATCATCCCGCCGAACGACCGCATCTGCTTCGCCGCGACCGCCCGGCCGGGGTGTGACGGCAGGCCGGGGTAGTAGACCTTCGCCACCTGCGGCTGCTTCGATAGCCACTCGGCCAGCTCCGCGGCGTTCGCGCAGTGTCGGTCCATCCGCACGGCCAGCGTCTTGATGCCGCGGAGCGTCAGGTAGCAGTCGAACGGCCCCGGCACGGCCCCGGCCGCGTTCTGGTAGAACTTGATCGCGTCGAGCGGCTCCCGCCGGCCGACGACCGCCCCGCCGATCACGTCCGAGTGCCCGCCGAGGTACTTCGTCGTGCTGTGGACGACGAGGTCCGCGCCGAGCTTCAACGGCTGCTGCAGGTACGGCGACGCGAACGTGTTGTCCACCGCCAGCAGCGCCCCGGCCTTCTTGGAAACGTCCGCGATGGCCGCGATGTCGAGGATTTGCAGCAGCGGGTTCGTCGGCGTCTCGATCCAGACGAGCTTCGTCCTCGGCGTGACGAGCTTCGCGAACCCGGCGGCGGAGGAATCGTCGGTGTAGTGCGTGGTGAGGCCCCACGGCTTGAACACCTTGTCCAGCAGGCGGAACGTGCCGCCGTACAGGTCGGCGGCCGCGACGACCTCGTCGCCGGGCTTCAGCAGCGCCTGGAAGACGGCCGTGGTCGCGGCGAGGCCGGACGCGAACGCGAGGCCGCGGTCCCCGCCCTCGATGGCGGCGAGGCAGCTCTCGAGCGCCGCGCGGGTGGGGTTGCCGCTGCGGGCGTACTCGTACCCCTTGTGGTCGCCGGGCGCGGCCTGGGTGAACGTGGAGCTGACGGAGATCGGCACGACCGTCGCGCCGGTCGCCGGGTCCGGCGGCTGCCCGGCGTGGATGGCGAGCGTGCTGAAGCCGTGGTGTTCGGTGTCGGCCATGCGGGGGTTCCTTGTGGTCCTTGTAGGTCGGGTCGAGGGGGCTTTGCGACGAGGCCCGACAGTCCTGGCGAGCGGCGGGGCTTGACCCCGCCGGCCTTCCCACGCCGGCGACGCCCGCGGCAGTCCGGCGAAGGCGTCCGGGGCATACAGGCCGACCGGGTCAAGCCCGGTCGCTCGCCGGGTTGAGGCCGAGCCTCGCAAAGCCTCGACCCGACTTAGCAATCACGCCGCCGGCTTCTTCGTCCAGTAGTCGATCAAATCAATCCGCGTGACGATGCCGACGACCTCGCCGCCGCTCGTCGCCAGGACGCCGGTGTTGCCGGACAGCAGCAGCCGGTACGCCTCGTCCAGGTGCGTCGCCACGTCGAGCTGTGGCAGCGGGCGGGCCATGATCTCGCCGACGGGAACCTGCGCCGGGTCGCGGTGGTCGTGCAGGATGCGGGCGAGCGTCACCTCCTGCACGCTGCCGATCGGCTTGCCGCCGTCCAGCACCGGCAGTTGCGAGATGCCGGCCGTTTGCAGCATCTCGATCGCTTCCGCCGCGGTGGAATCGGGCCGGATCGTGAACAGCGGCCGCTCGCCGCGCTTGTGCAGCAGGTCGCCGACGGTGTGCGCCACCTCGGGGACCCACTGGAGCTTGTTCGCGGCCAGCCACGCGTCGTCGTACATCTTGCTGAGGTAGTTCCGCCCCGTGTCCGGGCAGATCACGACCATGAGGTCGGTCGCGGTCAGCCGGCGGGCGTACCGCAACCCCGCGGCCAGCGCCGTGCCGCACGACCCGCCGACGAGGATCCCCTCCCGCCGCGCGACCTCCCGCGCCGTGTGGAAGCTCTCCGCGTCGCTGACCCGTACCCAGTCGTCCACGAGCTGGCTGTTGAACGTCTTCGGCACGAAGTCCTCGCCGATGCCTTCCACCTTCCACCCGGCCGGCGTGCCGCCGGACAGGACGGAGCCTTCCGGGTCCGCGCCGATCACCTTCACGTCCGGGTTGCGTTCCTTCAGGTACTTGCCGACGCCGGAGAGCGTGCCGCCGGTCCCGACGCCGCCGACCACGCACGTCACGCGGCCGTCGGTCTGCTCCCACAGCTCCGGGCCGGTCGTGCGGTAGTGGATTTCCGGATTGGATAAATTCGTGAACTGGTTCGGCCGCCACGCGCCGGGGATTTCGCGGCTGAGCCGGTCGGCGACGCCGTTGTAACTGTCCGGCGAGTCCGGGGCCACGTTCGTCGGCGTGATGACGACTTCCGCCCCGTAAGCCTTCAGCAGGCCGATCTTCTCGCTGCTCATCTTGTCCGGCAGGACGAAGATGCACCGGTAACCCTTCACCGCGGCGGCCATCGCGAGGCCGACGCCGGTGTTGCCGGCCGTCGCCTCGATGATCGTGCCGCCGGGCCGCAGCCACCCCCGCTTCTCGGCGTCGGCGATCATCGCGACGGCGACGCGGTCCTTCGTGCTGCCGCCGGGGTTCATCGCCTCGACCTTCGCCGCGATGGTCGGGGCCAGCCCGTCCGTCACGCGGCGGAGGCGGACCAGCGGCGTGCGGCCGATGGACTGGAGGATGTTGTCGTGCATCGGCACCTCCTGTGCGGTCGCGGGAAACACCCTTCAGGCTAATCGCCGGCGTCGGCGCGCGCCTACGGCAAAGTAGTAGGCACACTCCGTGTGCCGTCTGCTGTCGGTCGCGGCGACTTGGACCAACTCTCTGGGAGCATAAAGGAGACGGCACACGGAGTGTGCCTACTACTATGAGTTTCCTCTGGCCGTCGGCCGCGGAATCGGGCACGATAGACGCATCCCGCCGGTCCGCACTTCGGAGCCTCAGATGCGTTTCCTCCTCGCCGCGCTCGCCGCCGTCGCCCCTGCGTTCGCATTCGCGCAAACGTCGTTCCCGATGGTCACGCACGCCACGCCGACGGCGATCCAGCGCGGGACCACGGCCGAGGTCACGGTCGAAGGGCAGATGAACTTCGCCGGGGCGTACCAGGTGCTGTTCCAACAGGCCGGGCTGACGGCCGAGGTTCTCCCCGCGAAGGACGCGAAGGCCGTGACGCGCTCCGTGAAGCTGAAGGTGACGGCCGCCGCGGACGCGAAGCTCGGCGTCCATGACTTCCGCCTCGCGACCACACTCGGCGTCTCGTCGCTCGGCCAACTTCTCGTCACGGCCGACCCCGTCGTCGCGGAGAAGCCCGGCATCAACACGCGGGAGAAGGCCCAGCCCGTGACGCTGCCGTGCGTCGTGTGCGGCCGGACGGAGGCGGCGGAGAACGTCGATTACTACTCGTTCGCCGCGAAGGCCGGGCAGACGGTCACGGCCGAGGTCCACGCGGCCCGGATTCAGGACAAGATTCACGACCTGCAAAAGCACGTCGATCCGCTCGTCGCCGTCCTCGACGCGGCCGGGCGGGAACTGACGGCCAGCGACGATGCGTTCTTCGCCGACCCGGTGCTGACGTTCACCGCCCCGGCCGACGGCACGTACACGATCCAAATCCGCGACGCGAAGTACGACGGCGACCCGCGGTGGACGTATGCCCTCACCCTGACCGACAAGCCGTATGCCACGCACGCCTTCCCGCTCGCGGCGAACCCCGGCGTGAAGGTGGCCGTCGAGCCGGTCGGCAGCGCGAAGACCGTCGCCGCGACGTGGACGCTGACCGCCCCGTCCGCCCTCGGCGTCCACGAAGAGAAGCTGACGCGCGAGAAGCTGGAAACGAACCCCGTGGCAGTCGTCGTGACGGACCTGCCACTGACGACGGAGACGGAACCGAACGACACGCCGAAGCAGGCGACGCGGCTGAACATCCCCGGCGGCGTGAACGCCCGCATCGGGGCGAAGCGAGACCTGGACCATTTCGCGTTCCGCGGCGCGAAGGGGGCGGCCGTCGGGTTCGAGGTGTTCGCCCGGCGGTTCGGCACGCCGCTGCGATCTCGCATCGACGCGACGATCGACATCATGACGGCCGACGGCCGGGTGCTGGCGAGCAACGACGACGCCAACGGCAAGGACGCGGCCCTGACGTTCGCGCCGCCGGCCGACGGCGAGTACGTGCTCCGCGTCCGCGACCTGAACAACAAGGGCGGCGACGGGTACGGCTACTTCCTGGCCGCGGCCCCGGTGAAACCGGACTTCACGCTGAAGGTCGATCCGTCGAAGGCGATGGTCGGCCCCGGCAGCCGGACCGCGTGGTACGTGACGGTGAGCCGCACGAACGGCTTCGCCGGCCCGGTGAAGGTCGAGGTCCGCGGCCTGCCGCCGGGCGCGACGGTGAACCCGTTAACGATCCCGGCCAACATGACGCAGGGCTGCCTGGTCGTGTCCGCGGCGGCCGACGCGAAGCCGGCGGCGGGCGTGGTGCGGGTCGTCGGCACGGCCGACGGCCAAGAGCGGACGGCGACGCCGGACGAGGAAATCTACCTGCCCGGCGGCGGCCGCGGCCGGTTCCCCGCGACGATGCCGGCCGTCGCCGTGACGGAGGCGTCCGACATTCTGGACGTGACGGTGAAGCCGACGAGGGTGGTGCTGAAGCCGGGCGAGGAGGTGAAGCTCGACGTGCAGGTGAAGCGGCGGGCCGACTACGACAAGCCGCTGACGCTCGACGTGATCCTGCGTCACCTCGGGCAGAAGTACGCCGACCCGCTGCCGCCGGGCGTGACGATGGTGGAGGCGAAGAGCAAGACGCTGCTGGGGAACGGCAGCGTCGGACACATCGTTCTGAAAGCGGCGGCCGACGCCGCGGCGTGCGAGGACGTGCCGGTCGCGGTGCAGGCGTTCGTGCCGGTCAACTTCGTGGTGAAGATCGGCTACGCAAGCGAGCCGATCCTGGTGACGGTCAAGAAGTAGGCTTCGCCCAATCGGGGGTGCGGCCCTTCGGCCACAGGGGGCCGAACACGGACGGCGGGACCGGCGTGTCGTCGGTCCAGTGGTGCTTGCGGGCCAGCTTCGCGAGGCGGTCGAAGTCGCGGCGGAACCAGAGCAACTCCGCCGGGTCGGTGGCGACCTGCACGAGCACGGCGGCGGCGGCGGCGGCGTCCGCCACCCGCGCCCCGAGCGGCGCGACCCGGTCCGCGACCCGCGCGAGGTACGCGGCCCGCGCCGTCCGCGGCAACCGCTGGACCTCCTGCGGCGTCGGGCAGAGCGGGGCCTTCTTCGCCCGCCGCTTCCGGCGGTCCGGCAGCAGCGGGGCCGGGCCGCCGTCGCCGACGGGGATGAGGTTCACGACCGGCACGCCGGCCGGCAGCGGCGGGGCGGTCGGCTCCAACACCTGAACGGACTCGCCGCCCGGCGGCGGCGGACGAAGACGCTTTAACACGGCTACCTCTCCACGGCGATGAAGTGCCTCGCCACCCGTTGCCACTCGCGGCCCCGCCAGTCCGGCTTCGGCCGCTTCGCGTAGAGCCGAAATTCGTACCGGCCGGTCCGGGGCACGACGAGGTTCGCCACCCGTACCGGCAAACTCACGACCGGGGCCGCGGCCGTGAAGTTGACGGGTCCCAACGAGTACGGCTCGTTGCTCCCGGACAGAAACGGGTACTCGACCACCTCGGTCGTATTATCCGGGCGAACGGCGAAGACCTTCAAGCCGAGTTCCCGCCGGCCGGCCACGGAATTTGCCCACGCCAACCGCA
The DNA here is from genome assembly GCF_059499385.1 of Limnoglobus sp. Classification (NCBI taxonomy): domain Bacteria; kingdom Pseudomonadati; phylum Planctomycetota; class Planctomycetia; order Gemmatales; family Gemmataceae; genus Limnoglobus; species Limnoglobus sp. The sequence goes on from NZ_JCABYM010000047.1 coordinate 34,073, forward strand.
GGTAGAGCCAGAGTTCCCCGATCGCGAACGGCGGTTCCTGGTGCGGGTCGATCCGGAACGTATAGGTCACGCCCTCCAACGTGTACGGCAACCCGGCCAGCGCGCCGGGGCCGTGCGGGCCTTCCGGGGCCGCCAGCCGACACGCGAGCATGACGTGGACCTCGAACGTCGGCACACTCATCGGGCGACCCCTCGCGCGTCCGCCCATTCTGACGCCGGCGTTCACCGCCGGCAACCGGATTTCCCGCCGCCCCGTTGCCGCCGTCGTTCTCTGCGTTTACTCTGTTCCCACCTGCCTCCCGTCCTTTCCCAACCCGGAGTTCCTTCATGCGATTCCTGCTCCTCCTCTGCGCCGCCGCGCTCGCCCCGGCCGCGCGGGCCGACGTGAAGCTGCACGAGCTGTTCGGCGACCACATGGTCCTGCAACAGAAAGTCGAGAACGCCGTCTGGGGCACGGCCGCGGCCAACGAGAAGGTGACCGTCACCCTCACGAAGGGGGACAAGTCCGCCGCCGCCACCGCCACGGCCGACGACAAGGGGGCGTTCGCCGCGAAGCTGCCGCCGGCGGCCGCCGGCCTCGGGTACACGCTCACCGTCGCGGCCGGGGCCGACAAGGTGACGCTCAAGGACGTGGCCGTCGGCGAGGTGTGGGTCTGCTCCGGGCAGTCGAACATGGAGTGGCGGTTCACCCAGCTCCGCGGCGGCAAGGCGATGGCCGAGGACCTGGCGAAGGGGTTCAAGAACAACGTCCGCCTGTTCACCGTGCCGAAGACGGCCGCGGCCGAGCCGCAGGCGCACGTCGCGCAGGGCCAGCCCTACGAGACGAAGTGGCTCTTGCCGGACGGCGAGAGCGTGTTCACGTTCTCGGCCGTCGCGTCGTACTTCGGCAAGCACCTCCAGCCGCAACTGAACGTGCCGCTCGGCCTCATCCACACGTCCTGGGGCGGCACGCCGGCCGAGTCGTGGACCTCGAAGGAGAAGCTCGCGGAGACCGACGAGATCAAGTATTACCTCGAAAAGAAGGACGGCATGGTGAAGGCGGCCGCCGGCGGGAAGCTCAACGCGCACACGCCGACGAGCCTGTACAACGGGATGATCCACCCGCTCCTGCCGTACTCGGTGAAGGGCGCGATCTGGTACCAGGGCGAGTCGAACGCCGGCCGCGCGGCCGAGTACCGGACGCTGTTCCCGGCGATGATCGAGGACTGGCGGGCGCGGTTCAAGACCGACCTGCCGTTCATGCTGGTGCAACTCGCCCCGTTCCACGCCAACGACGCGGACGGCGTGGCCTACGCCGAACTGCGGGACGCGCAACTGCTCGCCACGACGAAGCTGAAGAACGTCGGCATGGCCGTCATCACGGACGTGGGCGACCTGTTCGACATCCACCCGCAGCACAAGGAGCCGGCCGGCCTGCGGCTGGCGCTCGCGGCCCGCGGCATCGCCTACGGGCAGAAGGTCGAGTACAAGGGGCCGACGTTCAAGGAACTCACGATCGACGGCGACAAGGCGGTCGTCCACTTCGACGGCAGCAGCCTCTCGGCGAAGGGGTCGCCGGCCGGGGTCGTGAACGGGTTCACCGTCTGCGGGGAGGACAAGTACTTCTACCCGGCGAAGGCGAAGGTCGCCGGGAACACGGTCGTGGTGACGTGCGAGAAAGTGTCGAAGCCGGTGGCCGTGCGGTTCGGGTGGAACAACTTCCCGGTCTGCAACCTGTTCAACGCGGCTAACCTCCCGGCGTCGCCGTTCCGCACGGACGACTTCCCGCTAACGACGGCGGCGAAGAAGTAGGCGCGGTCGGTTCAGAGGTCAGAGGTCGGACATCAGAGGTCAGAAAGATAAGACAACCCTGACCTCTGACCCTGACCTCTGACCTCTGTACCCTTCATGTCCCAATCGGTCCTCGTCATCGGCGGCGGCGTCATCGGGACGGCGTGCGCGTACTACCTCGCCCGGTCCGGGCGGCGGGTCACCGTCCTCGACAAGTCCGCCGTCGGCGGGGCGTGCTCGCACGGCAACTGCGGGTACGTCTGCCCCAGCCACGTGCTGCCGCACGCCGGGCCGGGGGCGGTGTGGGGCACGCTCAAGACGCTGTTCCAGAAGAACTCCCCGCTGAAGGTCCGGCCGGGGACCGTGCTCGCGAACCTCGGCTGGTTCCTCGGCTTCGCGAGGAAGTGCAACGAGCGGGACATGCTCGCCGCGGCCGCCGGGATTCAGGCACTCCTGAACTCCTCCCGCCGGCTGTACGACGAGCTGCTGGAGCGGGAGCGGATCGACTGCGAGTGGGAAACGAAGGGCCTCCTGTTCGCGTTCCACACGGCGAAGGCGTTCGAGCACTACGCGCACGTCGATGAGCTGCTCCGCGGGAAGTTCGCCCTGCCGGCCGAGCGGTACGACGCCGACGCGCTGCTGAAGCTGGAACCGGCGCTGAAGCCCGGTACGGTGTCGGGCGGCTACCTCTACACGGGCGACGCCCAGTTGCGGCCGGACCGCCTCATGAGCGGGTGGCGGGAAGTCGTCGAGAAAATGGGCGGCGTTTTCCGCGAGAACTGCGAGTTCACCGGGTTCGTCGCGAAGGGGGATCGGGCCGTCGCCGCGAAGACTTCGCAGGGAGAGGTCGAAGCCGATGCGTTCGTCGTCGCGACCGGCGCGTGGACGCCGCTGCTGAATTCACACCTCGGGTGGAAGGTTCCCGTCGTGCCGGGGAAGGGGTACTCGATCACGATGCCGCGGCCGGCCGTCTGCCCGACGTACCCGCTGATCTTCGAGGAACACCGCGTCGCCGTCAGCCCGTTCCAGAGCGGGTATCGCATCGGCTCGACGATGGAGTTCGCCGGGTACGACGCGACGATGAACCCGAAGCGGCTGAAGTTGCTCCGCGACGGGGCGGCGTTCTATTTGAAGGAGCCGACGTGCGAGCCGGTGCAGGAGGAGTGGTGGGGCTGGCGGCCGATGGTGTACGACGGCAAGCCGGTCATCGACCGGTCGCCGCGGCTGCCGAACGTGGTGGTCGCGGCCGGGCACGGCATGTTGGGGCTGTCGATGGCGACGGGGACGGGGAAGCTGGTGGCGGAAGTGCTGGGCGGCGAGCAGCCGCACGTCGATCCGGGAGCGTATGCGTTAGGGCGGTTCTGAATCCTGGGACCGCGGGCGTCCCGCCCGCCCGCCTTCACGACACGGGGACCAGTCTCAAGTGGCTGGGGCCGTGGCGGGCGGGACGCCCGCGGTCCCAGGGCCGACTTACTCCACGCCCTGCACCTGGCGGATCGCCACCTCGGCGGCGCGGCGGACGGGTTCGGACCGGTCCGTCAGCGCGTCCTGGAGGTACGCCATCGCCGTCATCGCGTCCGGGCCGATCCGGCCCAGCGCCGTGATCGCGCTGATCCGCGTCGCCTCCTCGGACTGGTTGTCGGCCGACGCCGGGGACGGCGGGGCCACCGGCGTCGTCGGCGTCCCGTGCCCCAACAGCCCGCTCGCGTACGTCGAGGTACTCTTCGGCCGGCTCGCCCGCACGAGGTCGATCAGCGGCTGCACCGCGGACGCCGCCTCCGGCCCCATCCACCCCAGGGCCACGGCCGCCTCGCCGCGGACGAACACGTCGTGGTGCTTCAAGTGCGAGATCAGCGTCGGCAGCGCCGGCGGCCCGATCTGGCTGAGCGCCTTCGCGGCGAGCCGGCACAGGACGATGTTCGTGCCCCGCATCGCCTCGGCCAGCACCGGCACGGCCGCGGCCGCCTCCGCGCCCATCGCGCCGAGGGCCTGCGCCGCCCCGGACGCCGTCCGGGCGTCGTCGTCCTTCAGCGCCCGGCTCAGCTCGTTCATCACCGGCTTCGCGAGCGGCCCGAGCTTCCCCAGGCCCCACACGGCGTTCCGCCGGACGTACTTGTCCGGGTGGGTGAGCATCCGCACCATCGTCGCCATCGCGTCCCGGCCGAGCTGCCCGATCGCCTGGGCCGCCACCTCCCGAATCCGCGCGTCCGAATCGTTCAGGGCTTCCGTCAGGTCCGGCAGCGCCTCGCGGGCCAGCGCCCCCAACTTGCTCAGCGAGCGGAGCGCACCCAGGCGGACGTTGAGGTTGTAGTGCCGGGTCTCCGCGATCAGCGCGGGGACGGATTCGTCCGCAGTGGTCATCACATGACCCGGAATAGAGACGGGCAACGAGAGGGGAACGGCATCCCGACCATTCCGCAACTATCGGGAACTTAGAGCAAACTCCCACGTCCGCAACCGAAAGTTGGGTTGACAAACGGGATTCCCCGACCGGCCGATAACTGTTATGCCGCGCGAATTTACGCAATTCGACCGGGGCGAGAAACCGCCCCGGTCGCGTCCGGTATAATCAGCCAGAGTTCGAGGGTCTGACGCCATGAACCGAATTGTTTCACCGGCCGCGAAACCGGCGGGCACGTTCGCCGCCCGGTCGTCCCGGTCGCTGATGGTGGCCGTCGTCCTGGGGACCGCCCTGACGATGGGCGGCGACGCGACGGCGGCGACGAAGTCGCCGGACCAGGCGATCACGGCCATCAGCAAGTATTGCACGGCCTGCTGGCGGAACGCCCGGCTGCCGGAGGACCGGTGGGGCGACTGCACGCAGGAAGTGCTGACCCGGCTCCTCCAGAGCGTGGACCGCGAGAAGTGGGGCAGCATCCTGGCGGAGGAAACAACGGAACGCAAGGAGTTCCTGCGGGCCATCGACGCCGTGAAGAAGCGGACGCAGCGCGCCCGCAAGTACGCGGCCCTGACGCCGGACCACGCCGACTGGCGGAACACCGACGACCTCCGCGACCGCCGCGAGGCCCTGAACCTGGCGACGAAGACGGTCCTGAGCGACCGGCAGAAGCAGATCGTCGAGCTGTCCGCGACCGGGTGGGCGATCCCGGACATCGCCGCGAAGCTGGGCACGACCGTGGACCGCGTCAGCGACGAGAAGTACAAGGCGATCCGCAAGCTCCGCACGCACTTCGGGGTCGAGTAGCGGTCATTCGTGATTGGTTATTCGTGATTGGTTATTGGAAAAAACCAATCACCAATCACCAATCACCAATCACCAATCACCAATCACCAATCACCAATCACCAATCACGGTTCTCCCCGCCCATGCCCGTCTGGCAAGCCGTCGTCCTCGGGGTCGTGCAAGGACTCACCGAGTTTTTGCCCATCAGCAGCACGGCCCACCTGCTCCTCGTTCAAGAATGGTTCGGCCGCTCGCGGGAGGAGTTGAAGAACGACCCGATCACGGTCGTGATTCAGCTCGGCACGCTCGTCGCCGTCTGCATCTACTTCCGCCGCGACTTGCTCGTGATGCTGAAGGGGCTGTGGGTCGATGTCCGCGGCCGGCACGTCGCCGCGTCGGTCACGCCGGAGGGGAAGCTCGCGAAGCAGGTGTTGGTGGCGACCGTGCCGGCGCTCGCGGTCGGGGCGGCGTTCGGGTCGAAGTTGAAGGAGCACTTCTACAACCCAACGGCCATCGCCGTCGTGTCGATCGTCTTCGCGCTGTTGATGCTCGCCGCCGAGTGGTGGGCCGCCCGGACGCGGAAGACGCACCCGGCCCGCGACGAGTGGACGATCACCTGGCGGGACGCGATTTTCGTCGGGCTGTTCCAGGCGTGCGCGCTGATGCCCGGCGGGTCGCGGTCCGGGACGACGCTGACGGCGTGCCTGTTCCTCGGCCTCGGCCGGCCGGCGGCGGCGAAGTTCTCGTTCCTGATGTCGGTCCCCGCGATCGCGGCGGCCGGCGCGAAGGACCTGTACGACTGGCTGAAGCACGCGGACGCGGGGATGGGCCAGCAACTGGCGAACATGCTCGTCGGCACGGCCGTGGCGTTCGTCGTCGGCTACCTGAGCATCGCGTGGCTGATGCGGTTCCTGCGGCGGTACTCGACCGGCGTGTTCGTCGGCTACCGGCTCGTGCTCGCCGGCGTCATCCTGCTTCTGGTGGCGATCGGCCTCGTCCGCTGACGGATTTCGTAGGGCGGGTCAAGGCTTTGCGCCGACCCGCCGGGGCCGCGGGTGCTGCGGCGGGTCGGCGCAAAGCCTTGACCCGCCCTACGAGACGGGCCGCGCCCGGTGGCCGTCACGCCTTCCGCTTCGTCAGCACCTGCACGGACGGGAAGTCGCACAGCGGCACGCTCGTCGTCGGCTCGCGGAGGACCTCGGCCAGCGTCGTCTTGCGGAACGCATCCTCGACCATCTCCAGCGCCTCGTCCAGCCGCCGGTGCAGCGGGCAGAGCGTCACCCCGTGGGACGCCAGTTCCAGCGGGCACGACTCGATCCGCTTGATCGGATCGACGGCGTTCACGACCTCCAGGATCGTCAAGCCCTCCGGGCTTTTGGCGAGCGACACGCCGCCGCCGACGCCCCGCTGGCTGCGGACGATCCCGGCCCGGACGAGCGATTGCATCACCTTCGCCAGGTACGCGGCCGGGACCTTCGTTTGCGTGGCGACCTGCTCGGTCGTGGAACTGGCCGGGTTCTGCGCCAAGAAGCAAACCGCCCGGAGGGCGTATTCCACCGTCTGCGAGAACATGGTGTCCGGGGGGCCGAGGAAAAAGATATCAGACAATTGGAGAGAGAACTCAATTATAGATGGGGCGGGATTCAAAAAGCCAAAAGCCCCGGAAAGATTCCGGGGCGGTTCATTATTTAGCCGCCGGCTTGCCGGCGGGGTCATGGGGGTCGCAAAACCCCGCCGGCAAGCCGGCGGCTAAATAGATCAGGCCGTCAGCAGCGCCTGGTCGGCGACCTTCTGCAGGGCCTGGTCGATGACCGAGTTCAGCGCCGCCTTGATCTCGTTCGGGTCGCTCAACGTGATGTTGTCCTTTTGCACGTTCAGCTGCCCGGCCATCGACACCTGGGCCAGCCCCTCGACGATCTGGTCCTTCGCGTTCTGGCCGGTGAGCAGCGGGATGAGGTGACGGTCCAGGTCGTTCAGCCGCAGCACCTCGTGCCGGCGGTTCGTGACCGACCCGCCCTTCGACGCCTGCATCCGCGCCCACGACAGGGCGGCCGGCTTGTCGCCCGGCTTCTTGACGACGCTAATCGGCATCCCGTGCAGCTCGATCAGGTCGCTCGACATGTAGCAGTTGAGCAACCCGATCGCCACGACGTTCGTGTCCTCGGCCACCGTCTTCGGGTCGTTCGCGTCCCCGCCGACTCGCTCGCGGGCCGTCTTGCGGAGCACGTCGAACGGCACGGAGCCGGGGAACGCCTCGTTCAGCACCTGCATCACGGCCTTCAACAGCGGCCGGTTCGTGGCCATCTGCATCCCGCTCGCGGACTTGTACTGCACGTTCTCGTCCGTCGTCAGGTTCGTCACCGCCGCCGCCGGCCGTGCGCCGCTGGCGACGTGCAGCGTCCGGAGGACCTCCGGCTGCACGCTCCAGCTCGGGTTCACCTTGTTGTGAACCAACAGCGTCTCGCGGAACATGCGGTTCCGCAGGAAGTCCATGTACTGCTCGGCCTGGATTTGGTCGGTCGCGAGAATCTTCAGCGTCTTCTCGATGTCCGGGCCGAAGTTCCCGGTGACCATCGTGCCGACGCGGGACTCGCCGAGGTACTTCAGGTTGTGGCTCCCGGCGCGGGCCATGAACTGGTGGAAGTACAGCGGCTCGTTGTTCTCTTCGAGGTGCTCGTGGTACAGGTAGTGGTCGGCCTGGTGGCGGAGGGTTTCGAGTTCCGTCTTGAGCAACTGCGAGTACGGACCTTCCTGCTTGACCGACTGCGCCAGGAAGTCGAGCAGAGCGCGGGCCTGTTGGGTGCGGAGCTGCGCGGTGTTGAACCGGCCGGAGTGGTACCGCATCATGTCGCGGATCATGCCCCGCATGTGCCAGCCGGGGAACGTGTTGTAGCTGACGTAAGCGATGCCGTTGGCCGTCAGGTTCTTGTCGAAGATGTCGAAAATCTTCTCCTGGACGTGGTTGGGAACCCACGAGAAGACGCCGTGGCAGATGATGTAGTCGAACATCCCGTACCCCACGTCCACGTCCGTGATGCTGGCGTGGCGGAGGGTCAGATTCTTAAGCCCGAGGTCGGCGACGTTCTTCTGCCCGTCCTCAATCTGCCGCTTCGACAGGTCGATGCCCACGAACTGACTGTCCGGAAACATGTCGGCCATGGGAATCAGGTTGCCGCCGCTGGCGCAGCCGAGTTCCAACACCCGGCAGCGCTGGACCGGGACCGGCCGTAGGCCGAAGAGCGTACCGATGACGAACAGGCGGCTGGGGTGCGTCTGGCTGAACGGGTGGCTCTCGTAAGGGACTTCGTCGTAGCTGTTTGTGGCCGGGGTGGCGACGGGGTTGACGGCCGGCGGCGTGGACATCATGTCAGGCATTCGTTCACCTTGGCTCGGAGAGTACGCTCAGAAGGATACGGTTCCGACGTATCGACAAGTGATTGGGATTTACTTTCGGCGGAATCCCTGTGCGCGTCAAGAACCCACTGTCGGGAACCGGAAAAGAAAGAAGCCCGCCGGGGAGCCGGCGGGCTGCGCTCTCGTCTGGGGTAGATACCCGGCGTTACCGGGACTTCTTGCGGAAGTCGATCGGCCGGCCGACCGTGACCGGGGGCGGCGTCTGGGCCGTGTCGGTCAACTGCTGGGCGATCCGGTTGTGGGGCACGTTGATGGGCACGGCCGCCTCCGGGTCGGCGTCGGCGAACTGTCGTTCGAGCTGCTTCTTGTCGTAAATCTCTTGCCGGTCTACGGAAACGTTATTCGGGGCGTGGACGCCGATCTTTACCCGGCCCTGGCCGATGTCCACGACCGTGATCCGGATGTTGTCGTTGATAACAATCGCTTCGCCGACTTTGCGAGACAGGACTAACATGGGATTCCTCCTTGATGGTCTTCCGTGGTTCCTCCCGGTGTCCCATGATGCTGGGCGTGGCCGGTTGTGAAAGTTAGTACAAAACTCAACACCCTGGGCTTACACTGCCGAAAGTAACGATTCGTGGAATCGTTCGGGCTGGGCAACCGGTGGATGAAAGGGTGATTTCGTTCGCCCGATCCGCAAGTAAGGTAGGAACTTGCGGCAAAAGGATTTCGACCCGTAGGTCAGAAGCCATTTGTGAGAAGAACGCCCTTCCTGGCCACAGAACAGGATATTCTTGTACAGTCCTTCAAGTCAAGCAAGAAATCAAAAATCCGACTTGACAGGAAGAAAAAGTCTCAAGAACGTGTTCCGGATTGCCGAAAATTCCCTCCTTCGGCGGGTGAGTGGTGCTCTCGGAAAATACCCAGCGAATCTTGAGCCGAAATCCGCAAGGGACGATTTTTCATAAATGAGAACCGCCCCGCGAGCTTCGCGGGGCGGTAAACACTCCTGGGACCGCGGGCGTCCCGCCCGCCCACCTTCCCGGCCGCAGGAACCTGTCTTCGGCAAATGGGGCCGTGGCGGGCGGGACGCCCGCGGTCCCAGGGAAAACTACGCCAAGTCAAACACCAGCACTTCGCTCTCACCTTGCCCCGTCACCGTGGGCGTCTCGCCTTCCACGCTGGCCGCGTCGCCCTCGTGAAGCGTCTGCCCGTTGACGGTGACGGTCCCTTTCGCGACATGCAGCCACGCCCCGCGGCCGGCGGCGAGCGGGTACGCGAGTGTATCACCCTGCGCTAGCACCGCCGCGGAGAGTGTCACATCCTGATACACCGTGATCGACCCGTCCCGGCCGTCCGGCGACGCGATCGTCCGCCACCGGCCGCGCTTCTCCGCGTCCGGGAACAGCTTCTGGTCGTACTCCGGCGTCCGGTTCTTGCGGTCCGGCACGATCCAGATTTGCAGCAAGTGAACCGCCTCCGTGTCGGACGGGTTGAACTCGCTGTGGCGAATCCCGGTCCCGGCCGTCATCTTCTGCCACTCGCCGGGGCCGATGACCGTGCCGTTGCCCATGCTGTCGCGGTGCTCGAGCTTCCCGCTCATGACGTAGGTGAGGATCTCCATGTCCCGGTGCGGGTGCATGGGGAACCCGCCGCCGCCGGCCACGTAGTCGTCGTTGATGACCCGCAGGCTGCGGTAATGGTGGTGGTCCGGGTCGAAGTAGTCGCCGAACGAGAACGTGTGGTAGCTCTCGAGCCAGCCGATGTTCGTCGTCCCGCGCTCGCCGCCGCGTCGAATGGTCAGCATGATCGTCCCTCCGATGTACGGATGGATATACTCCGCACCTCCCACCCTCTTTCAGGGCGAAGGGCCACCGGCAGGGCCGTGCCCGTGGCCCTTCGCCCAATTTTGAATTTTTCCCCAGAATGCCCCTTGAACCTCACGTTACGTGAGGGGGTATCGTTCCATCGTGGCGTCCGTTCCCGCGGGAGAAGCGACATGGCGTTCGAGCCGGTGAAGGTCGGCGAGCTGGCGCGGCGGACGGGCCTGACGGTCCGCACGCTGCACCACTACGACGAGATCGGGCTGCTCAAGCCGTCGCTGCACACGGAGGCGGGCCACCGCCTCTACGCGGCCGCGGACGTGGCCCGGTTGCAGCAGGTCGTCTCGCTCCGGCAGCTCGGGTTCTCGCTCGACGAGATCGCCGCCTGCCTCGACCGGCCCGGCTACTCGCCGTTGGCGGTGATCGACCTCCACGTCGCCCGCCTGCGGGAAGGGATCGAGCTGCAGCGGCAGCTGTGCGGCTACCTGGAGGCGATCGCCGCCAACCTCCGCGCGGTGCGGGAGGTTTCCACCGCCGACTTACTCCGAACCCTTGAGGTGATGACCACGATGGACAAGATGTACACGCCCGAGCAGATGAAGATGTTCGAGCAGGCGGCCCAGGCCGTCGGCCCGGACGAGATCAAGGCCGTGCAGGACGGGTGGACGGCGCTGTTCGCCGAGATACGGGCGAACCCGACCCTCGACCCGGCGAGTCCGGAGGCGCAAGCCCTCGCGGACCGGTGGGACGAGATGAACGAGCGGACGAAGCGCGGCTACGCGGGCGTCCCCGAGTTGTGGAAGGCGATCGGCGACAACTACAAGGCGGGGAAGTTCGAGGGGTTCGCCGGCGCGCCGCAGTCGGCCGAGTTCGCGTTCATCGAGAAGGTGAAGGCGGCGCGGAAGAAGTAAGTCGGCCGGCCTACTTCGGCCGGCGGAAGCTGTTCCAGAACCGTTGGATGGCCGTGGCCGACTGGTCGGCCGCGGCCTTCCGTTGCTTCTCGATGATCGGCAGCGGGGCGGTCGCGTCGCCGTCGGCGAACGCCCCGACCGCGTCCACCCCCGCCGCCACGGCAACCCGGTCCAGCTGCGACAGCGCCGCCTGCAACGCCAGCCGGTCCGCCACTTCCATCGCCGTCTGCGGCCGGTCCGCCGGCGTCTTCGCCAGCATCCGAGACAGGAGCGCGGTCAGGTCCGGCGGCCCGGCCACGGCCGGGACCGCGACCTCGTGGTGCGCCCGCATCTTCGCCCGCGGCGACGGGTACTCCGGCGCGGCGAACGGCGGCTTCCCGGTCAGCAGGAAGAACAGCACGCACCCGAGGGAGTAGATGTCCGTCCGCGGGTTCGCGGTGACGCCCTCCCACTGCTCCGGGGCCATGTAGTCGGCCGTGCCGAGGTAGTGCTGGCCGGACAGCCGGGAGTCGGACGTGCCGGCCGCGAACCGGGCGAGGCCGAGGTCGAGCAGCTTCACCACCCCGTCCGGGGCGAGGAGGATGTTCGACGGCTTCACGTCCCGGTGGATGACCCCCTGGGCGTGGGCGTGGGCCAGCCCGAGCGCCGCCTGCCGGACCGCCTCGGCCGCGTCCGCCGGGGCGAGCGGGCCGTGCCGGTGGACGACCTTGCCGAGGTCCGGGCCGGGGATGAGTTCCATCGCCAGGAACGCCGTCCCGCCCACGTCGTCGGCGTGCAGCGCCCGGACGACGTTCGGGTGGACGAGCCGGCCGACGGCCTCCCACTCGCGGCGGAACCGGGCCATGACCCGCGGGTCGTTCACCGCCGACCGGGGCAGGATTTTGAGCGCCACCCGGTTCTTGAGCATCTCGTGCTCGGCCTCGTAGACGACGCCCATGCCGCCGCGGCCGAGGACGCGGACGACGCGGTACGGCCCGATCCGGGTGGCCAGCGGCTCGGCCTCGCCCGTGTCCCCGACCGGGTGCGGGGCGAACGTCTCCGGCCCGGCGTTCAGGGGCGTGTCGTCGCACGGCGTCGGCATGGCCGACACGAGCTTCCGGCAGGCGTCGCACGCCTTGAGGTGCTTGGCGACCGCGAGGTGGCGGTCCAGGCTGAGGGTTCCGCCGCGGAAGGATTGGAGTTCGTCGTGGTGCGGGCAGACCTTGATACCCAAGGCGGCCTCCTGACCGGCGAGCGGGCGACGAATGAACGGCGACGAAGGCGAGGATGAAGTAGGGGTAGTATAGCCCGCCGTCCGGCGGGAGGGGAAGGGAAAACACATAGTAGTAGGCACACTCCGTGTGCCGTCTGCTATCGGTCGCAGCGACTCGGGCGAACTCCCCGCGGCGTGCAGGAGACGGCACACGGAGTGTGCCTACTACTATGAAAAAAGCCGCCAGGGCTTCCCCACGGCGGCTTCTCGAATCACTCTCCCCGCGGTCACGCCGTCGTGACGGGGGCGGGGGCGGCCGGGGCCTTCGCCCGGACCTTCGTTTCGCCTTCCTTCAGCAGCTCGATCACGGCCACCTCGCCGGCGTCGCCGAGCCGGCGGTAGTGCAGCTTCAGGATGCGGGTGTACCCGCCCGGCCGGTCCTTGAACCGCGGGCCGATCACGTTGAACAGCTTCTTCAGCACGGTGTCCGCCGTCTTCTCGGTGGCGGCGTTGCCTTCCTTGTCGTACACCCCGGTCCCGTGCGTCGGGCCGAGGATCGCCATCGCCTGCCGGCGGTAGTGCAGGGCCTTGACCTTCCCCTCCGGCGTGTTCGCGTCCTGGAGGGCCGCCTTCTTGGCGAGCGTGATGAGCTTCTCGACGAACGGCCGCAGCTCCTTCGCCTTCGCGACGGTCGTGCGGATCGACTCGTGGGTGACGAGCGACCGGCTCAGGTTGCGGAACAGGGCCAGCCGGTGGCTGGCGTTGCGGCCGAGAACGCGGCCGGCTTTACGGTGGCGCATGGGAATCCCCCTGGTAAAACCCCCACCCCGTGCCAAGGAAGGTGGGGATGATTTCATATAGCCGCCGGCTTGCCGGCGGGGTTTTGCGAACCCAAAACCCCGCCGGCAAGCCGGCGGCTATATGGCAGAACACTAGCGGCGCTGCGGGGTCTTCATCCCCAGGTGCAGGCCGCGCTCCTTCAGCTTGGCGGCCACTTCTTTCAGCGTCGTCTCGCCGAAGTTGCGGACTTCGAGCAACTCCTCTTCCGTCCGCATGACCAGGTCGCGGACGCTGGCGATGCCCTCGGACTCGAGGCAGTTCGTCGCCCGGACGGACAGTTCCAGCTCCGCCAGCGACATGTTGAGCTTGCGTTCCAGTTCCAGGTCCACGCCCGCGCCGGCGGCCGGCCCGATCTCGATGGGGCCGTCGTCGAGCGACACTTCCGGCCCCGGCTCGCTGTACTGGATGAACGGGTTCAGGTGCTTGCGGAGGATCTTCGCCGCCTCGACGAGGGCCATCTGCGGGCCGACCGTCCCGTTCGTCCAGATTTCCATGACGAGCCGGTCGTAGTTCGTCCGCTGGCCGACGCGGGTTTCCTCGATGTCGTACTTCACCCGGACGACCGGCGAGAAGCTGCTGTCCACCGGGATGACGCCGATCTCCCGCTCGCGGCCGGCGTTCTCCTCCGCCGTCCGGTAGCCGCGGCCGTTCTCGACCGTGAGCTCGACCACGAACGGTACGTCGTCCGTCATCGTGGCGATGTGGTGCTCGGGGTTCAGAATCTGGATCGACTCGTCGTGCTGGAGGTCGGCCGCGCGGACGACGCCCTTCTGGTGGCGGTCGATGCGGATCGTCTTCGGCTGGTCGCTGGTGTTCTTCACGACCAGCGACTTGATGTTCAGGATGATGTCCGTCACGTCCTCGACGATGCCGGGGATGGTGGAGACTTCGTGTTGCACGCCCTGGATTTTCACCCGCGTGACGGACGAGCCTTCGAGGCTCGACAGGAGGATGCGGCGGAGGCTGTTGCCGACCGTCATGCCGAAGCCGCGCTCGAACGGCTCCGCGTGGAACTTGCCGTAGGTGTCGGTGAGCGACGGCCGCTCGGACGCCACCCGGTTCGGGAGTTCCAGACCACGCCAACGAATGCGCACGGGACACCAACCTTTCGAGGCCGTTCGCGTCAGCTTTCCGCTTCGGGCCGGTCGTTGCGACGGCGACCGGTGGTCCGAGGCACAGCAAGACGCGAACGAGCAAGGACACGGGAACGAACAGACCCGCCGGCATCGCGACCGGCGGGGAAGTCGCACACTCCCCACGGACGTTCGTCCGTGGGCTTCGCCCAAAAACCCGGATCAGCGGGTGGCGATTTCGATAATCAGTTGCACGCGGATGTCCGCGATCCGCGGGTCCACGTCGCCGCGGGTTGGCATCCGGGTCATCCGGCCTTCCGGGTCGTCGCGGTTGACGATCTCCAGGAAGTCCGGGACCGGCTCGCCGCCCTGTTGCAGGTTCAGCCGCGCGAGCGCCAGACTACGGTTCGCCGGCTTCACCTTCACGATGTCGCCCGGCCGGACCAACACGCTGGCCACGTCGCACTTGCGGCCGTTCACCATGACGTGCCCGTGGGCGATCAGTTGCCGCGCGCCCTTGCGGCACACGGAGAAGCCCAGCCGGTGGACGACGTTGTCCAGCCGCCGCTCCAGCAGGACGAGCAACTCGTCGGCGGTGTTGTCGGCCTTGCTGGCGAGTTCCAGATACCGTGAGAACTGCCGTTCGAGCAAGCCGTAAAACCACTTGAGCCGTTGCTTCTCGCGGAGGCGGATGCCGTACTCGGTCTGCTTGGTGCGGGTGGCCCCGTGCATGCCCGGCGGCCGGGCCTCGCGGTCGATGGGGCACTTCGGGCTGAAGCAGCGGCTGCCCTTGAGGAACAGCTTCATCTGCTCCCGCCGGCACCGCTTGCAAGCGGGGTCGGTGAAACGAGCCATGAGGGAATGAACCTTCGGCGCTAGCGTGGTGCAGGGGTCATGAACCGCATCGGCCGGTTCAGATACCTCGCGGGGAACCCCAGAGTCAACCCGCGGGGCGTAAACGGAAAGTGTCAGTGCCGGCGGTCACGCTAGCACTGACACCGGCACACTGACACTTTCCGGGAATCACACTCGCCGCACTTGGGCGGTTGTGTGTAGGTCAGGCTTTCTAGCCTGACACGCGCGTGTCAGGCTAGAAAGCCTGACCTACGGGAGCTTAGACCCGCCGCTTCTTGGGCGGGCGGCAGCCGTTGTGCGGCATGGGCGTGACGTCTTCGATGGCCTTCACGTTCAGGCCGGAGGCTTGCAGGGCGGTGACGGCCGACTCGCGGCCCGCCCCCGGCCCCTTGATGAACACTTCGACTTCCTTCACGCCGTACTTCGACGCCTTGTTCGCCGCTTCTTCCGCGGCCCGCTGGGCGGCGAACGGCGTGGACTTCCGGCTCCCCTTGAAGCCGACCATCCCGCCGGACGCGCTGCAAAGCGTGTCGCCGTTCGTGTCGGTAATGGTGACGATGGTGTTGTTGAACGTCGATTGGATGTGGGCATGCCCACGGCTCACGTTGCGACGCTGCTTCTTCTTCTTGCTCTTGGCCATGTGCCTTCAGGAGTCAGGAGTCAGGGGCCAGGAGTCAGGAAAAGGCCCGGAATCTTCGGCCGGCACGCCCGTGCCTGACCCCAGATGCCTGACCCCTGACTCCTACGTCTTACTTGTCCTTCACGCCCTTCTTGCCGGCGACGGTCTTGCGGACGCCCTTGCGGGTCCGGGCGTTCGTCTTGCTCCGCTGGCCGCGGACCGGGAGGTTCTTCCGGTGCCGCTCGCCGCGGTAGCTCTTGATTTCCTTGAGCCGCTGGATGTTGCCGCCGTCGAACCGGCGGAGCGCCCCTTCCACGAGGTAGTCGCGGTCGATGACGGTGGCGAGCTTGGCGATCTCGTCGTCGGTCAGCGACTTCGCCCGGCGGGTCGGGTCGATGCTGCACTTCTCGCACAGCTCGAGCGCGGTCGTCGGCCCGATGCCGCGGAGGTAGCGGAGGCTGATGTGGACGAGCTTGTCCGGCGGGATGTCGACGCCTTGAATACGCGGCATGGTGGTTCCTTACCCTTGGCGCTGCTTGTGGCGCGGGTCTTCGCAGATCACGCGGACGACGCCCTTCCGCTTGATGAGCTTGCACTTCTCGCAGATGCGTTTGACGCTCGATCGAACTTTCACGGCGGCCTCCGGGCCGTCTAGCCACGAAATAAAGGTAGACGGTTAAACTAGCAACCCACACAGGGGCGGCAAGCCGAACGTGCGGATTTTTGACGGCGTGCGACGTGGCTTGTGGGCGAAAGCCCAGGCACGGCCGTGCCTGGGCTTTCGCCCACAAACTTCCCTTACGTTGTCGGGGTTGCTTCCGCCTGTGCCGGCGGCCACGTCCAGCCGTCGAACGCGCCGTCGTCGGACGTGATGATCTGCACCTTGCCGTCCGGCCCCAGCGCCAGCGTGTGCTCCACGTGGACGCTCGGCATCCCGTCCCGCGTCACCACCGTCCAGTGGTCGGCCAGCGTCTTCACGTCCTCCACGCCCATGTTCACCATCGGCTCCACCGCCAGCACCAACCCCGGCTCCAGCTTAAAGTCGTGCTTGCGGGTCTCCCGGTTCACGAAGTTCGGCACCTGCGGGTTCTCGTGCATCGTCCGGCCGATGCCGTGGCCGACGTACTGCGTCACCACGCTGTACCCGGCCGACTCCGCGTGCTTCTGCATCCGGCTCGCCACCTCGCTCCACCACTTCCGCTTCGGCATCTCGTCGATCGCGATCTGCAACACCTCCTCCGCCACCTTCAACAGCCGCAGCCGCTCCGGGCGGACGGTGCCGATGGGGATGGTGATCGCGCGGTCGGCGCACCAGCCGTTGTACTTGCAGGCGGTGTCCACCTTCAGCATGTCGCCGTCCTTCAGCACCCGGTCGCCGGGGATGCCGTGGACGACCTGCTCGTTGACGCTCAGGCACGTCACCGCCGGGAACGGGATCTTGCCGGGGTAGCCCTTGAACAGCGGCGTCGCGTCGTGCGACGCGAAGAACGCCTCGACGGCCCGGTCGATCTCGATCGTCTTCGTGCCCGGCTTCGCCAACTCGCGGCAGATTTTCAGCGCGCGGGCGACGAGGATGCCGGACTCGCGCATGAGGCCGAGTTCGCGGGCGGACTTGAGTTCCGGCGGGCGGTAGTTGGCGGGTCGCAGCATGTTCACAACGGCACGGACGGCGTGCCACATGGGGGTGGTTCCGGGAATAGTTTATGGTACGCCATTTTGTAGAACCCGGAGCGGTAGCGACGGGGTGTTTGCCACACCCGACACCCCGTCGCTACCGCTCCGGGTTCCACGGCTACGCCGTCACCGCCCGGAGGACGTTGGAATAAATCGTCTCGACCGGGTCGAGGGCGGAGACCTCCCGCAGCAGGCCGCGGCCGCGGTAGTGGGCCAACAGCTGGTCGGTGTTGGCGTGGAACTCGACGAGCCGGCGGCGGACCGTCTCCTCCCGGTCGTCGTCGCGGGTGGCCAGCTTCGACCCACACCGGTCGCACACGCCTTCGACCTTCGGCGGCCGGGCCAGCAGGTTGAAGCTCGTCCGGCACGTCGGGTTCTCGCAGCACCGGCGGCTGCCGATCCGCCGGACGACTTCCTCGTCATCCACGACCAGGCTCACGACGGCGTCGAGCTTCACGTACTCCAGGGTCAAGAGCGCGTCGAACGCGACGGCCTGGGCGTAGGTCCGCGGGTAGCCGTCGAGGACGAACTTCTCCGGCCGGTCCGGCCGGCGGAACAGCTCGGCGACGAGGTCGTTGACCACCGCGTCCGGGGCGAGGCGGCCGACCTTGAGCAGCGGCTCCGCCTCGCGGCCCACGAGCGTCCGGGCCTTGATCGCGGCCCGGAGGATGTCGCCGGTCCCGATGTACGCCAGCCCGAGCCGCTTCACGAGCAGGTCCGCCTGCGTCCCTTTGCCGCTGCCGGGCGGCCCCACTAACACCAACCGCATGCGCCCGCCTTCCTGGTGTCCCGCGATGTACGTCCTGGCATTGTCGGACTTCGGGCCACGCGGAGGCAAGTGCCGGCGGCGGAAAATGGCCCCGTCACCCCGCCCACGTCTTCGCGAACGCGACCAGCTCCGGGTAGAAGGCGTGGAAGTCTTCCCCCAACCCCGCGTCATTCGCGGTCAGGTCCGGCATGGCGTCTTCCAACCGCACGGCCTTCGTCGGCATCCGCTCCGCGATCCGCTGCGACAGCCGCATCAGCGTGTCCGCGATGCCGTCGGCCGTGCGGTAGCGGACGAGCCGGTCGTCCTGGACGAACCGCTCGAAGAACCACCGCGCCGCCGGCTCGACGTGCGGCACGCAGGCGTGCATGACGCCGTACATGCGGTCCGCGAACGCCCGCAGCGGCTCGTCGGCGTACCGGCCCCAGTCGCGGGCGAGGAGGTGGTCGTAGTACACGTCGATGATGATGCCGGAGAACCAGCCCCAGTTCTTGCTGATGCGGACGATGCTCCGCTGGACGAGGTAGTGCCGGTCGGTGAACGCATCGACCGCCCGGTGCTGGCGGACGCCGGCCTGGATCGTTTCGGGGAGCAGCTTCACGGCCGGCCCCTTGACGAAGTCGGCGACGACGTTGCCGACGCGGTGCTCCGGCGAGTCGTGCGAGAGGTGCAGGTGCGCGAGGAAGTTCATTGCTGGGGCGGCACGCCGAGGTCGTATTCGGCGAACAGGTCGGCGAGTGACAGCGAGAAGCCGGGGAGTACCGTCCCGCCGTCCAGAGTGTCCGCGAGCGTGGCGGCTTCCGCGGACGTATAGACAGTGGCCGTGCGGTTACGGGGATCGATCTCCCAGACGAGTTGACAGCCGGACGCGAAATATTCTTGCCGCTTCAGTTGCATCTCGGCGGTCGTGTTTCCGGGGCTAATGACTTCGACGCATATGTCCGGGCACCAACCGCCGACTTGGGGCATGGGATTCGGCAACCGGTCGCGGCGGGTGAATGCGACATCCGGCTCACGGATGTTGTCGTGGATCATCCGGTAGATCCCGTCCGAGCCGACGACGAGCCCGAGTTGCCGTTTGCGAGCGTAAGGAGCCATGAACTCGATGAGCAGAGCGGCGACGATCGCTTGCGGCATTCCCATCGCCTTCTCCACCAGTGTCCCGTTGACCAACTCGCACGGGTGTTCGGTTTCCGTCACGCGCACCGCGTCCGCCTCCGTTGCCGTGCCGGGCGGCGGGATCATCCGCACGCGGTCGAGCGGCACGTCGCCGAGGGCGCGCAGCCACTCGGCCGCCGTGAAGGAACGGGGTCGCAAAAGTGTGGGTTCGGCCGTCATCGTGATTCCTCCCGTTCCGATTCTACAGCACGCCCTTCGTGGACGGAACGCCGCGGCCGCGGGGGTCCGGCTCGACGGCCTGCCGCAGCGCCCGCGCCGTCGCCTTGAAGATCGTCTCGACGATGTGGTGCGTGTTCCGCCCGTGGTGCAGCACGACGTGCAGCGTCAACAGGCCGGCCGACGACACCGCCCGCCAGAACTCTTCGGCAAGCTGCGTCGAGAAGTTCCCCAGCAGCTCGTTCGGCACGTCGGCCTTCCACACCAGGAACGGCCGGCCGCTGAGGTCCACGGCGCTCGTCACGAGCGCCTCGTCCATCGGCACGGTCGCGTCGCCGTACCGGCGGACGCCGGCCTTGTCGCCGAGCGCCTGCACGAGCGCCTTCCCGAAACAGATGCCCACGTCCTCGACGGTGTGGTGCGCGTCGATGTGCAGGTCGCCCTTGCAGTTGACGGTGAGATCGAACAGCCCGTGCTTGGCGACGTGCGTGAGCATGTGGTCGAAGAACCCGACGCCGGTGGAGAGCGTGGACTTCCCCGTGCCGTCGAGGTCGAGCGTCAGGTCGATGGTCGTCTCCGCCGTCTCGCGGCGGATGGTGGCGGTGCGGGACATATCAATCTCGATTTAGTTCGTCGGGGGCTGAGGTTCGTCTGTGGTGTTGGTCTGTTGTAATTGAGTTTCCAACTCGTGAATTCGTGCTTCGAGCCTTTCAAACTTCCAGTTCACGATCATCTGGTACGGGAAGATGCAGGCAAAAAAGAAGATCACGAAGCCCACGCCGGACGAGCTGTTGGAGTCCCAAAACACGAGAACGACCCAGAGCAACAATGCCAACTCTGCGATGAAACCGATGGTCAGGTCGCGGAGCCGCCGAGAGGTGGTGGCCATGCGTGTGCCTCGATCATCCTGTCGTGTAGGGTGGTGGGGGGGGGGGGGGGGGGGGGCCCGGGGGGGGGCCCCCCCCCGGGGGGCCCCCCCCCCCCCCCCCCACCACCCTACACGATTTTTCGGAGCTCCGCGAGTAGCTTGTCCACCTCCGCGTCGGTCCCGACGGAGATGCGGAGGCCGTCGCCGTAGCCGGCGTAGTTCATGTACCGGACCAGCACGTTCCTCGCCTTCAGCGCCTCGTACATCGGCTTCACCGGGTTGTCCGCCCGCCGACACCACAGGAAGTTCGCCTGGCTCGGCGTGACGCGGAACCCGAGGCTCGACAGTTCCGCGTGCATCCGGCCGCGGGTCGCGAGGATACGGGACCGCACGTCCGCGAAGTACCCCTGGTCCTCGATCGCGGCCGCGGCCGCGGCGAGGCTTAGCACGTCGCAGTTGTACGAGTCCTTCACCTTCAGCAACTCGCGGATTACCGCAGGGTCGGCGATCGCGATGCCGAACCGGATGCCGGCCAGCGAGTACGCCTTGCTGAAACTGCGGGTGACGATCACGTTCGGCAGTTCTTTCACCAGTGGCAGGCCGTTCCACTCGGCGAAGTCGGCGTAGGCTTCGTCGAGGACGAGCGGGCCGTCCACCTGCTCCGCGAAGCGTTCGAGGATCGGCAGCCGCAGGCACGTCCCAGACGGCGAGTTGGGGTTCGGCAGGAACGTCAGGTGCGCGCCCGTCACCGGCCACGGGTTCGGCAACGTCCAGTCGTCGGCGAACGGCACGGTCTGGAACGTCGCGTTCTGAATCTCCGTGAGCGACTTGTACAGGACGTAGCTCGGCGTCGGCGACGCGATGAGGCCGCCGTCCGGCACGAACGCACGGGTCAGGATGGTCAGGATGTCGTCCGACCCGTTGCCGACGAGGATGCCGTCGGGATCGACCTGCAGCACGCGGCCGGCGGCCTTGCGGAAGTCGTCGCCGGCCGGCTGCGGGTACTTGCGGAGCCGGTCGCCGGTGAGCGCGGCGCGGACGGCCTCGAAGACGCGCGGGGACGGCGGGTACGGGTTCTCGTTCGTGTTGAGCTTCACCACGTCGGGCGAGTTGACCTGCTCCCCCGGCACGTAGCCCGCCATGGCGCGGATGTTGGGTCGAATGCTCATGGGGCACTTCTGGAAGTGTGAAAACCCAGGGACGTTCGTCCCTGGGCTTCCGGGTGTTTCTGACCTCTGACTTCTGACCTCTGTTCTCTCTTACTTCTTCCCCGCGCCCACCGGGGCCAGCACCTTCTCCGGCTTCGGCTTCGGGCGGGCGGCCGGGCCGTTGTCGTTGGCCCGCTGCTCGACGCTCGCGGCGTGGGCCGTCAGCCCCTCCTTCTTCGCGAAGAACACCACGTCCTCGGAAATATCCCGGAGGCCGTTGCGGGTGAACCGCAGGATGCTCGTCCGCTTGCGGAAGTCGTTGGCGGTCAGCCCGCTCGAGAACCGGGCCGTGCCGCCGGTCGGCAGGACGTGGCTCGGGCCGGCCGCGTAGTCGCCGAGGGCCACGGGAGTGAACGGGCCGAGGAAGATCGCGCCGGCGCTCTGCACGGACTCGGCGAACCCGTCCGGGTCGCGGGTTTGGATGTGCAGGTGCTCCGGGGCCAGCGCGTTCACGCAGTCGATCGCCCCTTGCTTGTCCGGGGCCAGCACGAACGCCCCGTACCGCTCCAGCGAGTCCTTCGCCAGGTCGGCCCGCGACAGCTTCGCCATCCGCTTCACGAGGGCCGCCTCGACCTCCGCCAGCAGCGGCTCGTACCACGTCACGAGGATCGGCACGCCCGGCGAGTGTTCCGCTTGCGCGAGCAGGTCGAGCGCCACGTAGCTGGGGTGCGCGGAGTCGTCCGCGGCGACGACGATCTCGCTCGGCCCGGCGATGCAGTCGATGGCGACCTGGCCGAAGACGTGCTTCTTGGCGAGCGCCACGAACTGGTTGCCGGGGCCGACGATCATCTCGACCGGCTTCATCCCCTCGACGCCGTAGGCCATCGCCGCGATCGCCTGCGCCCCGCCGACGCGGTAGACCTCATCGACTTCAAGTTCGTGGCAAACGGCGAGCATGTCCTTGCTGTACGCGCCGGTGTCCTTCGGCGGCAGGCAGACGATGATTTCCTTCACGCCCGCGGCCTTCGCCGGGCAGACGGTCATGAGGAGCGTGGACGGGTACGCCGCGGCCCCACCGGGGCAGTAGACGCCGACGCGGTTGAGCGGCCGATACCGCAGCGTGACCTCGTGCTGCCCGGAGACGCGCAGCTCCGCGTCCTGGTGCAAGAGGCCGTGCTGGAACGAGTCGATGTTGTACCGGATGCGGCGGACGACTTCGAGGAACTCCGGCGACGCCGCGGCGTGCGCGGCCGCGATCTCGTCCTTCTTCACCTTCAAGGCGTCGGCCTTCAGCTTCACCTTGTCGAACGCTTCGGTGTAGTGCAGGAGCGCGGACACGCCCTTGTCGTGAACGTCCTTGCAGATCCGCTCGACCGCCTGAACCGGCGTAAGGCTCTGCCCGAAAACGTGTTGCGTCAGTTTCTTCGCCTGCGCGGAGACGACTTCGGATTCGGGCCGGAATTGATCGCGGAGCTTGGCGAGCTGCTGGGAGGCGTTATTCGACGTTAGGTCGATGCGACGAATTTTCAATGAACCCATTCTGCTACTACCTCGGCCACGGATTCGGACTCAACCTCAATCTGTGGCACTGTTTACGTCATGATCGTCGGCCGCCGTCGGGTGCGGGGCGGCTGAGAAGGGACTATCATCGTTATACGGATCGACCCTCGGCCTCGCAACGGACGCGCACTGATTAGAAGGAATTGGTAAGCTGTATCGTCGGGTTATTTTTCAGTTTGCGCCGATTGTGCCGGACGGAGTTTTTGCCCGTCGATGCGACGGCGTTTCTTGGCATAATGGACAACGTTGCCCTCTTTCGCCGAGCCGCCGATGAACTCGCCGACCACGTTCAACGCCATCCCCGGCCAGGAGGAACTGGCCGGGATGCCCCGCGACCTGTCGTTCCACCCGTGCGACAACGCGAACCCCGCCGTCCTCACCCGCGAGCAAGTCGCGCGGTTCAACCGCGACGGCTACCTGATGCCGTTCCGGTTCTTTTCGCCCGACGAGATGGCCGACATCCGCGGCTACTTCGACCAGTTGCTGGCCAAGTACGCCGCGGAGGGGAAGGACAGCTACTCGATCAGCTCCGCCCACCTGCGGCACGGCCGCGTCTGGGACATCCTGACGAACCCGCGGATCGTCGCCGTCGTCCGCGACCTGCTCGGGCCGAGCGTCGTCGGCTGGGGGTCGCACTTCTTCTGCAAGATGCCCGGCGACGGCAAGACGGTCGCGTGGCACCAGGATTCGAGCTACTGGCCGCTGACGCCGGCGAAGGCGGTGACGGTCTGGCTGGCCATCGACGACGCCGACCGCGGCAACGCCTGCATGAAGTACATCCCGCGGACGCACACGCTCGGCCACCTGACGTACCAACTCCGCGAGGGGGACGACGCGAACGTCCTGAACCAGACCGTGCCGAACGTCGAGCAGTACGGCGAGCCGGTGTACGTGGAACTGAAGGCCGGCGAGGCGGCGATCCACTCCGACTCGCTCTTGCACGGGTCGGAGGCGAATGCGTCCTCGCGCCGCCGGTGCGGGCTGACGCTGCGGTACACGCCGGGCGAGGTGAACGCGTACCTCGGCTGGGCGGACAAGGGCGTCGTCGTGGCCGGCGACCCGCCGCCGCATTGGGGCAACCGCCCGCGGCCGTCGGAAGATTGAAGATCGCGTGAAGAAACTCATCGTCCCCTCACCCACCTCCTAAAACCACGGGCATGATGCCCGCCCTGTCCCGCCGGTGCGCCGCCGAGGCGTTCGGCACGTTCGTCCTGGTGTTCGCCGGGACGGGCGCGATCGCGTTCGACGCCGCCGCCGGCGGGCCGATCACGCACGTCGGCGTCGCGCTCACGTTCGGCCTCGTCGTCATGGCCCTGGTCTACGCCGTCGGCCCGGCGTCCGGGGCGCACCTGAACCCGGCCGTCACGCTCGGGTTCGCCGTCGCCGGCAAGTTCCGGTGGAAGGAGCTGCCCGGCTACGCCCTGGCCCAGTGCGCGGGGGCGTTCGCCGCCAGCCTGCTGTTGAGCGCGATGCTCCCGCCGGGGGCGGCGGGGTCACTCGGCGGCACGGCCCCGGCGACCCTCACCGGGGCCGGCCCGACGCCGCTCGTTTGGCCGGCGTTCGTTCTCGAAGTGCTGCTCACGCTCGTGCTGATGTACACGATCCTGTCCGTGGTCGCGGCCGGGCCGGACGTGCGGCCGCTGGCCGGCGTCATCGTCGGCGGCGTGATCGGGCTGGAGGCGCTGTTCGCCGGGCCGATCTGCGGCGCGAGCATGAACCCGGCCCGGTCGCTCGCCCCGGCCGTCGTGTCCGGGAAGCTGGACCACCTGTGGATTTACCTCGTCGCCCCGCCGCTCGGCGCGGCCCTGGCCGTGCCGCTGTGGGCGTTCATCCACGCGAAGCCCGCGGATTCGTAGGGCGGGTCAAGGCTTTGCGCCGACCCGCCGACGCCGCGGGTGCCCCGGCGGGTCTTTGTAGGGCGGGTTAAGGCTTTGCGCCGACCCACCGGTGCGGTCCCAGCCGGCTCGTCGGTTCTCGAAAGTGGTTGCGGTCCCCCGGCGGGTCGGCGCAAAGCCTTGACCCGCCCTACAAAACCTCCCTGGAGTCCTCCCATGCCGCTCTCCGTCCTGTTCGTCTGCGTCGAGAACAGCAACCGTAGCCAGATGGCCCAGGCGTTCGCCGCCATTCACGGCGGCGACCGCGTCGCCGCGTACTCCGCCGGCAGCCGGCCGAGCGGGAAGGTGAACCCGAAAGCGGTGGCGGCCATGCAGGAACTCGGGTACGATCTCACCACCCACGCCTCGAAGGGGCTGGACGAGTTCAACGGCCGACCGATCGACGTGGCCGTCACGATGGGGTGCGGCGACGCCTGCCCGCTGGTACAGGCGAAGCATCGGGTGGACTGGCAGATTCCGGACCCCCGCGAGATGCCGCCGGAGGAGTTCCGGAAGGTCCGCGACCTGATCGCCGAGAAGGTGAAGGCCCTGCTGGCCGAGCACGGAGTTTGACCATGACGAACGTGGACGCCGCGTTGAACCTCGTGAAGCCGGGGATGAAGGTCGGCCTCGGGTCCGGGGCCGCGTCCGAGCGGTTCCTCCAGGGCCTCGGCGAGAAGGTGAAAGCCGGTCTAAGCGTCGTCGGCGTCCCCACGTCCAAGAAGATCGAGGCGATGGCGAAGTCCCTCGGCGTCCCGCTCGTCGCGCTGGCCGACGCCCTGCCGCTGGACCTCGCGGTGGACGGGGCCGACGAGGTCGATCCCGACTTGAACATGATCAAGGGCTACGGCCGCGCCCTGCTCCGCGAGAAGGTGGTGGCGCTGGCGGCGAAGCAGTTCGTGATCCTGATCGGCCCGGAGCGGGTCGCCGAGAAGCGGGTGACGGCCCTCGGCCAGCGGGGGAAGGTTCCGATCGAGGTCGTGCCGTTCGCCGTGCCGCTGGTGGCGAAGCTGCTGGCCGACCTGCACTACACGACCGAGGTGCTGACGGAGAACGACGCCCCGGTCGTGTCCGACAACGGCAACACGCTGATGACGGTGTTCGTGGACGAGTTGGACGACCCCCCCGGCTTCGACCTACTGCTGAAGGGCATCCCCGGCGTGATCGAGACGGGGCTGTTCCTGGACATGGCCGACGCCGTGCTGATCGAGACGGACGGCAAGGTCGAGGAACTGCGACGGGCGTAAGAATGGCCCGCAGATGACGCAGACTTCGACGCAGATCAAGAGGATGAGAACCAGGACATGTTTTCCGGTCTTATCCTCTTCATCTGCGCTCCGATCGGCGTCATCTGCGGGCCATTCTTCGTAAGCTCATCGCATGTTCGACTTCGCCGTCACCGCGTTCGTCTCGATCCTGTTCCTCGTCGATCCGCCCGGCACGGTCCCCGCCTTCATCGCGCTCACCGCCAGCTACACCCCGGCCCGGCGGCGGAAGACGGCCCTCGTCGCGGCCGTCGCCGCCACGCTCACGATGGTGGGGTTCGCGCTCGTCGGCAACGCCCTGTTCCGGGCGCTGAGCCTCACGCTGCCGGCGTTCCAGATCGCCGGCGGGATCATCCTGTTCCTCGTCGCGCTCGACATGATCCGGTCCGAGACCGGCACGGCCGAGCACCAGCCGTCGGAGGCGGAAGCGACCGCCGAGGCGGCCGCCGGCGAGGTCGCGATCACGCCGCTGGCCGTGCCGCTGCTCGCCGGGCCGGCGGCGCTCTCGACCGTCGCCGTGCTCATGGCCCGCGCCGACGGCGTGGTCCAAACGGCGAGCGTGTTCGCGGCCATCGCGGTCACGGGTCTGTTGTGCTACCTGACGTTCCGCCTCGCGGACCCGATCCAGCGGCGGCTGGGGCTGACCGGCATCCACGTCCTCGGCCGCATCCTGGGGCTGGTGCTGGCCGGCATCGCCGTGCAGTTCGTCCTGGACGGCCTCGCCGCGGCCGGGCTGAGGAAGTAAATCCGTTTTCACCGCGGAGGGCACATGAGGGCACGAGAGAAAATCAGAAGAGAGAAGAGAGTTCAAAACCCGGTCTTTGAAATCTCTCTTGGTTTTCCTCATGTGCCCTCACGTGCCCTCCGCGGTGAATATCTGAGGGCCTGACCATGCGAACGTGTTCATTCGTGGCCGTGTTGCTTCTCTCGTCCCTCGCCGCGGCGCAGGCCCCGGACCGGGCCGCCCTCCTCAAGAAGATGGAGCAGGCGATGGGGCCGCTGCCCGGCAAGGACCGGGTCGTGCCGCTCGACGTGAAGGTCGTGTCCGAGGAGAAGCTCGACGGCTACACGCGGAAGAAGATCACGTTCGCCCCGGAGAAGGGGGACCGCGTTCCCGCGTGGCTGCTCGTCCCGGACGGCGCGAGGAAGAACCCCGCCGCGCTCTGCCTGCACCAGACCATCAACATCGGCAAGGACGAACCCGTCGGTCTCGGCAAGCAGGAGTCGAAGCAGCAGGCCCTCCATCTGGTGAAGCGCGGGTACGTTTGCCTCGCGCCGGACTACCCGAGCTTCGGCGAGTACCAGTACGACTTCAAGGCCGCGTTCAAGGCCGGCCTCTACCAGTCGGGCACGATGAAGGCCATCTGGAACAACATGCGGGCGGTCGATCTGCTCCAGTCGCTCCCCGAAGTGGACGGCGACCGCATCGGCGTCATCGGCCACTCGCTCGGCGGGCACAACAGCCTGTACACGGCCGCGTTCGACGAGCGGCTCAAGGTGGCGGTGAGCAGCTGCGGGTTCAACAGCTTCCACAAGTATTACGGCGGGAACCTGAAAGGTTGGACGAGCGACCGGTACATGCCGCGGATCGCCAGCGAGTACGGCAACGACCCGAAGCGGATGCCGTTCGACTTCGACGACGTGCTGCTGGCGGTCTGCCCGCGGGCGGTGTTCGCGATGTCGCCGCTGCACGACGCGAACTTCGAGGTGAGCGGCGTGAAGGACGTGATCGCGAAGGTCGCGCCGGCGTACCAGAAGCTCGGCGTGCCGGAGAAGCTGAAGGCCGTCCACCCGGACGCCGCCCACGAGTGGCCGGCGGCCGAGCGGACGGCCGCCTACGAGTTCATGGACAAGTGGTTGAAGAAGTAAGAAGGGCCCGCAGATGACGCGGACTTCGACGCAGGTGAGGAGGATCAAAACCAAGATTCGATTCCTTGCTTTATCCTCTTCATCTGCGCTCTTGTCGGCATCATCTGCGGGCCATTCTTCACGTCTTCCCGCTTCCGCCCAGGAGGTAGCCCAGGATCGCGTGGGCCGAGTCGTCGAGCGGTTCGAGGCGGCGCACCGCAAGTTGTTCGCGGACGACGAGCCGGCCGAAGTCCTGGAAGAACGCCTTCGGCGACGCCGCCCGGACGGTCAGCGACTCGTCGCCGGTCACGTCCACGCCGGTCACGTCGGGGAACGACAGCAGCAGCTTCGCCACGTCCTTCGGCCGCGGCACGTCGATGCGGACGGACAGCGGGAAGTCCTCCAACAGTTCGCGAATCTTCTGGAGCGTGCCGACCGCCGCGACGCGGCCGCGGGCCATGATCGCGACGTGGTTCGTCAGCTTCTCCAACTCTTCGAGTTCGTGGCTGGAGACGAGCAGCGCCTTCCCCTGGGCGGCGAGTTCGCGGAACAGGTCGAGCAGCTCCTGCCGGCCGACCGGGTCGATGCCGGACAGCGGCTCGTCGAGGACGAGCAAGGCCGGGTCGGTCAGCAAAGCCTGCGCGAGTTTGACCCGCTGCCGCATCCCCTTCGAGTAGCCGCGGAGCTTGCGGTCGGCGCGGTCGGCCATGCCGACGCGGTCCAGCGTCTGCTCGGTCAGCGTCTTCGCGTCGCGTGCGGGGAACCCGGACAGGTCGGCCATCGTGCGGACGAACTCGCGGCCGGTCATGTCCTCGTAGAACGCATCGACATCCGGGCAGTACCCGACGAGCCGCCTCGCCCGCCAGTCCCAGGCGTCCACGCCGAGGACCGTGACGCGGCCGAGGGTCGGCCGGACCTGCCCGGTGGCGAGCTTCATGAGCGTGGACTTGCCCGCCCCGTTCGCCCCGACGAGGCCGGTGATGCCGCCGCGCAGCTCCAGCGTGACCTGGTTCAGCCCGAGGACGGGGCCGTACCACTTGGAAACTTGCTCGAAGAGGAGCAGGGGTATGGGGTGTGGGGTATGGGGTATGGCAGAAGAAGCCCCGGCGGCCGTCGCGAGCGGATTTCGGTTTCCCATACCCTACACCCTATACCCCATCCCCTAATTGATGATCTCCACCGCCTGAATCCGCTTCCGCAGGTATAGCGAACACAGAACGATCACGACCCCGCACGTGGCGGCCGCCTCCCAGAACTCCGGCTGCGCCCCGCGGACGCTCTCGTGCGACGCCCCGAGGCACCAGAGGCCGACGAGGTACAGGTCGTTCCACAGGTCGAGCAGCTTCCACCGCACGTCCAGCCGCGCGCCGTCCACGAGCATCGCGGCGAGCAGCCGCGTCAGCACGAACAGCCCGGTCCAGACCATGATGAGCGGCACGGTGCGGCGGACCCACACGGCCGTGGCGATCAGCAGCAAGCCGAGCGTCACCGTCAACGCGAGGCCGTAGCCGACGATGCCGGCCAGTTCGCGGACGTGATCGAGGTAGTACGACTGCCAGTCGTACAAGAGGCCGGCCTGGAGGTAGAGCAGGAACGCGGGCACGGTGGTGACGAGGTTCAGGAACAACCCGATGGCGAGGAACTTGCCGAGCAGGTAGTGGCGGCGGCCGATCGGCTTCGCGAGGTAGAACGGCAGGCTGCCGTGGGCGAAGTCGTTGCCGACGAGAACCGCCCCGGCCAGCGCCAGGACGATCATCACCACGTACCCCTGGAACCAGACGAAGTTGCCGAACGTGTGCGCGGACCCGTTCAGGTTCAGCCGGTCGAGAAACTTCGTCAGCTCGCCGACCTTCACCGGGATGCCGCCGAACTGGATTGTCTGTTGGGATGTTTGCTGCTGAATCCAGACGACGAGGTACTGGCCGTAGAAGAAGAAGAAGAACACCATGAGGGCCAGCGCGTACAGGCCCCAGAAGATCTTGCGGCGGGCGAGCAGGACCAGCGACGTGCGGGCCATCGCCCACGACGCGCTCGTCGGCCCGCGGAACGTGCCCCGCCAGGGGCGGTAGTGCAACAGCGTGTCGGTGACGGTCGACATGCGCTCAATCTATCGCGCCCGCCGCATCGCGTACGGGGCTTGAATCGGGTGCTGCACCTGCCGCCACTGGCCGCCGACGATGGCATCGTAGGCCGTGCGCATTTGCAGGGCGGCGTCGGCGGCGTGCACGCCGCCGACGCCCGTGCCCAAGCCGGGCACGGCCACGCTGAGAATCGGCCGGGTCGCGGTGGCGTTGAACTGCGTTACGGCCACTAGGACCGCTCGCATTGCGAGGTAAGCGTTGATCGACCCGGCGATACTTCCGGGAATCCGCATCGTCGGGGCCGCGATCAGGAACGGGAACCGGCTCGACGGCAATTCCAACACGATCGCCACCCCGACCGGGAGTTCGCCGAGGAACCGTTCGCTGATCGCCGCGACGAGACGACTCTGCGCCTCGCCGCGGTGAAAGTCGTCGATGGCCTTGTCGATACCGCCGCTCATGTCGCCAAAGCTGTTCGCCGGACTGACGATGGCGTCGGCCGTCAGGTCGAGTAGGTTGCCGTGAACCACCTCCACCGCCGGCACGTCGTGGAAGACTCGGGCCATCGCTTCCGCGACGCCCTGCGACAGGTCACCGAGGCTGACTCGCACGGCCGACGCTGGCACGGTACCGAACGGCTTGAGCGTCGTCATCTGCCACCGCCGGAGTTTGGCCCGGATGGTGTTTAACATTTGCAGGTCTACACTTTCTTCGCGTTCGGCCAGTGCTCGATCATCGCCTGCTTCATGTCGCGGACGGCCTGCGTCATGCCGACCATCACCGCCCGGCTGACGATGCTAAACCCGATGTTCAGCTCCTCCACGCCGGGGATGCGGACGACCGGCTGCACGTTCTGGTAGTTCAGCCCGTGGCCCATGTGGACGTGCAGCCCGGCCCGCGTCGCGTGGGCGGCGGCCGTCGTCAGCTTCGCCAGCTCCTCCGCCACCTTCGGCCCCTTCGCGTCGGCATACGTCCCCGTGTGGAACTCGATCGCGTCCGCCCCGACCGCCTTCGCCAGGTCCACCTGCTCGATGTCCGCGCCGATGAACAAGGACACGACCATGCCGCCGGCCTTCAACTGTTCGACCGCCTTGCGGACGCAGTCGATGTTCGCGCGAACGTCCAGGCCGCCCTCGGTCGTCAGCTCCTGCCGCTTTTCGGGAACCAGCGTCACCTCGTCTGGCTTCGCCTTCAGCGCCAGCGCGATGATCTCGTCCGAGCAGGCCATCTCCAAATTCAGCCGCGTCGTGACGGTGTCGCGGAGCGTAAACAGGTCGCGGTCCTGGATGTGCCGGCGGTCCTCGCGGAGGTGGATGGTGATGCCGTCCGCCCCGCCGAGGGCGGCGAGGACGGCGGCCGCCACCGGGTCCGGCTCCGCCCCCCGCCGGGCCTGCCGGACGGTCGCGACGTGGTCGATGTTGACGCCCAGACGAATCATTTTGAAGCTCGGATCGCGGATCGCGGAACTCGGAACGAAAGACAATCGGCCGCGGCGACGGTTCGGATTTCATTCCGAGTTCCGCGATCCGCGTTCCGAGTTAACCATACCGGGCCAAGTACTCCAACACCTGCCGGTAGCGGGCCACCTCGCGGACCAACACTTTATACAGCGCCAGCGCCAGCACCACGCACATCAGCCGCTCGCCGATCTGCGGGACCACGGGTAAGGCGCAGGTGTAGTTGAACAGGAAGTAGTTCAGCACGAACAGGACCAGGATCGCGGGGACGCCGAACTGCGCGACGCGGCTGAGCCGGTAGCGGGGGTCGAAGTACATCCGCGCGACGGTCGTGACCTCGGCGACGACGCCGGACACGAACCACCGCCAGAGGCTCTGGCCGGTCGGCACGCCGACCTCCGGCGGGACGGTCGTGGCGGCGTACATCTTCTCCGGCGGCACCAGGCCGGCCGGCGCGTAGCCGTTCGCCGCCCGGTGCTCGGCCGCCTTCGCGGTCAGCACGCTGAGGACGCGCTCGGCCAGCTGGTCCTCGTTGACGGCCGGGGCGAGGGCGCGGGTCTGCATCCCGACGAGCGACTCTTCCAGCCGCTTGAGCCGGTCGTCGAGGGTGGTCGGCGGCTGCGGTTCGAGGACGATTTCCGCGTCCGGCGGGGGGGGTTGCTGTTCGGACATTGCTGCCGTGCCTCGGTGGTCGGGCGGACGGGTGGCGATCCTGCCCCTCACCGGGTCATTCGTTCGTCGGAGGGCTTTCTTCAGTCTAGCGACTGCGGCCGCCGGCGACGGCAGGTTCCCCTCGACGGGCCGGCGGGTTCGCGTTAGAGTCCCGCGACCACGGAGGGTTCGTCATGCGGAAAGTTCTGATCGGCGCGTTCGCCGTCGCCGCCGTCGGCGGGGCGTACTACCTCGGCGCGACCTCGAACGCCCCCCCGCCGGCCCCGGCCGTCGAACAAACGGCCGCGGCCTTTTCCCCGGTGGTGGACAACCTCATCGTCCCGACGGGGCTGACGATCCCGGAGAAGCTGCCGGAGTTGAAGATCGACGAGCCGGCGCGGGTGCTCGTCGGCGAGGTGAAGGTCCCGACGGACCTGTTACGGGTCGAGCCGCCGCCGGCGCAGCCGGACATCGTCGTGCCGAAGCTGAAGTAAGCGGGCATCGGGTCTGTCGGGTTTCGGGTATCGGGTTTCGCAGAGAAGAACCCGTCCCGACAATCCGATCTGCGAAACCCGATACCCGACAGACCCGACACCCGAACTATGGCCCGCAAGTTCGCCCTGCTCCTGGTGCTGGTCGTCGCCGTCGTCCTCGGCGTGGCGGTCGGCGTCGCTTACGCGCAGGCCGCCCCCGCGCCGCCGGCCGCGGCCCCGCCGCCGAAGGTCCGCGACTGGTACGACTACGCCGACGTGTTCCTCCGCGTCGCCACGCTCGTCGTGCTGTCCGGCGGGCTGGTCGGCACGCTGGCCGTCCTCACGTCGCTGCGGGCCGGGGCGTACAGCCAAATCTACGGCCGATTCCAGGGCGTGCTGCTGAAGCTGGTCGAGCACCCGCACCTGTTCGAGCGGATGAAGCGGGAGGAGTACACGGCCGCCGAGGACGACCCGACCGACCCGCACGGGCCGACGAACCCGCACCGGTTCCTGGCGAACTGCGTCGTGAACCTGTACGAGGAGGCGTTCCTGCTCTACGAGTCCCGCGTGCTGTCCGTGATCGACACCGTCCCGGAGGACTACTGGAAGTCGATGCTCGGGTCGATGCGGGCGGCGTTCCGGCTGAAGTACGTCCGCACGCACTGGCAGCTGCGGCAGGCGTCGTTCTCCCCGAAGTTCAACCAGTTCGTCCGGGACGAGGTGCTGGACGCCGAGGGCCGCGACCCGGCGGCCGGCCGGTAGAATGCACATCGCCGTTGCACCCCGACCTCCCGGCCCCGCGTATGTCCCACCTCCGCACGCTCTCGTGGTCCACCTGGCTCGGCTGGCAGGTCGAGAGCAACTGGGCCAACCCGTGGCTGTTCCTGCTCTACCTCGTCGTGAAGCCGGTCACCGGGTCGCTCATGCTCGTGTGCATGTACTTCGCCGCGGACATGGCCGCCGACGCGGCGTTCGGCCGCGGCGTGCCGCCGGAGTTCCTGCCGTACGTGTTCGTCTCGAACGCCTGCTACGCGCTCGTCGGGGCGGTCATGTTCGGCATGTCGTCGGTCGTCATCGCCGACCGCGAGAGCTACCGGATGCTGAAGTACATCTTCGTCAGCCCGGCCGAGTTCCAGACGTACTTCCTCGGCCGCGGGTTCGCCAAGGCGATGGAGGGCGTCGGCGGCGCGGTCATCACCCTCCTCGCGGGCATGGCCCTGCCCGGCATCCGCAACTCGCTCACGTTCGCGAACCTCGACCTCGGCTGGCTGCTCGCGTACCTCGTCGTCGGCTTCTTCATGCTGTGGGCGGCCGGGATGATCCTGGCGTCCGCGATGTTGAACATGAGCCGCAGCAGCATGTTCCTGAGCGAGGGCATCGCCGGCGTGATCTACTTCCTCAGCGGCGTCGTGTTCCCGCTCGCGATCCTGCCCTCGTGGTTGCAGCCGGTGAGCGTCTGCCTGCCGACGACGTACTGGCTGGAGGGGATGCGGCGGGCGATCCTCGGCCCGCCGCCGAGCGGCTCGCCGCTGAGCGCGTCGCCGATCTCCGGCTTCTCAAACCTCGACCTGCTCCTCGCGATGCTGGTCAGCACGCTCGTGCTGGTGACGGCGGCCCAGTTCTTCTACCGCTGGAGCGTCCGCAAGGCGTGGCGGAACGGGAAGATCGAGGAAACCAGCGGGATGTAAAGAATGGCCCGCAGATGACGCGGACTTCGACGCGGATGAAGAGGATAAAGCCAAAACTGGTTTTCGGATTTATCCGGTTTTCATCTGCGCTCTTATCAGCGTCATCTGCGGGCCATTCCTGGCCATATCGTAAGATGCCCCGACCATGAACGAGACCGTCCTCATCGTCGATGACGAAGACACCGTCCGCCGGACGTTCGAGGAGTGGCTGCTCTCGGCCGGGTGGTCCGTCCGCGTGTTCGCCGTCGCGGACGCGGAGGCGGCCCTGACGGCCGCGAACGAGCACCCGATCGACCTCGCGATCCTCGACTGGAACCTCGGGTCCGGCAGCGACGGCCTGCGGCTGCTCGAAGACCTCGTCGTGTTCACCCCGGACATCGTCGCGATTCTGGTGACGGGCTTCGCGCACCAGGCGACGCCGCTCGACGCCCTCCGCATGGGCGTGCGGGACTACCTCGACAAGAACCAGGACCTGAACCGCGACACGTTCCTGGCGGCCGTGCGGAAGCAGCTCGACCGCATCGTCCCGGCGAAGCGGCAGCGGGAATTGAACACGAGCCTCGGGGCGTTCCGCGAGTCGGTCGAGAAGGTGCTGCCGCTGGTCCGGGCGAGCGCCGCGCTCAACGACCCGGTCCCGCTGCCGGACGCGGTACGGTCCTTGTTCCGGTTCCTGACGCGGGGGACCGGCGCGACGGACGGCGTGCTGCTCGTCCGGCACGTCGCCCCGGACGGGACGGAGGCGATGAGCGTCTACGACGTGGGCGGGAACAAGCTGCCGCCGCCGACCGTGCCGTTCTCCCGGTCGCTGGCCGCGAGCGTCGTCAGCATGCAAGAGCCGGTCGTGATGAACGACTTCGCGGCCGCCGCCGCCGGATCGGTCGAGCTGATGCCGTTCGAGCAGAACCGCCGGTCAATCCTCGCGGCGCAGCTGCGGGTCGGCCCCGGCGTGCAGGTCGTGTTGGAGATGTTCGACAAGCCGGTATTCACGGACGACGACCGGAAGATCACCGCCGTCGCCGCCGAGTTGGGCGCGGAACTGTTGCGGCAGGGGCTAGCCGAGCGGCAGACGCACCGGCTGTTGTTCGACGCGGTGGAGAGCGCGCTCGCCGCGAGCCGGGACGTGTCGAGCATGCTGGCGCGGCCGGAGGCGTCGCCGCCGGAGGCGGTGATGGAGCGGCTGAAGACCGGGCTGGACGCGTCGGCGAACGCGGTCATCGACTCGGCGACCAGCCTCGACTTGATGGAGGCGGTGCGGGCGCTGGCCGTCCGCCACGGCCCGGACGCGGTCCGCCACTGCACGAAGCTGGTGACGAGTTTGAAGCACCTGCTGGACGGGCTGGGCGGGTGAACCATGGGGCAAACGAAATACGTCACCGATCTTTTCTTGTTCCCTCCCCCCTTGGGGGGGAGGGTTAGGGAGGGGGGTGAGCTGCCCACCCCCAGCAAGGATCGCGTCCGCGGCGGGAAGCTCGGGGGGGGGGGGCGGCCCCCCCCCCCCCCCCCCCCCGGCGCGGGCGGCGGCCCGGCCGGGGCGGGGCGGGGGGGGGGGGGGGGGCCG
>NZ_JCABYM010000047.1:69949-79439 GCF_059499385.1 Limnoglobus sp.
GCAAGGAGCGCGTCCGCGGCGGGAAGCTTACCCCCCTCCCTAACCCTCCCCCCCAAGG
Organism: Limnoglobus sp.; assembly: GCF_059499385.1. Taxonomy (NCBI): domain Bacteria; kingdom Pseudomonadati; phylum Planctomycetota; class Planctomycetia; order Gemmatales; family Gemmataceae; genus Limnoglobus; species Limnoglobus sp. The sequence continues at coordinate 70,008 of NZ_JCABYM010000047.1, forward strand.
GGGGAGGGAACAAGAGGCTCCTCGCGGCGGCTTGGCGTCAGACTGGTTCCGCAACGGTAGCTCGACGCCGCGCGGATTGGATTCCGCTTACCCGCATTAGGATTGCCGTGGCCGTGACCGTCTTCGACGAGATTTTCTCCCTCCTGACGCCCGAGCGGCTGCTCCGCGACCCGCGGGCGACCGGCGACGGCGTCGCCGTCGCCGTCCTCGACTCCGGCGTCGAGCGCGGCCTCCTCGAAGACAAGTTCGCCCAGGCCGGCACGCCGATCCGCCCCATCGAGGGGGCCGTCTTCCGCGGCCCCAAACCCGACATCCTTCCCTACACCGGCCACCAGTCGTCGCCGCACGGCACGACCGTCGCCGACATCATCCTGACGCTCGCGCCGAGGGTGAAACTCTACACCGCCGACGTGTTCGGCACGCAGGGGACGTGCGAGGTCGAGACGGTCATCGCCGCCCTGCGGCACGCCATCGACGTGTGGAACGTGAAGGTCGTCAACCTCTCGCTCGGCGTGCCGGAACACCGGCTGCAACAGCTCCCGCGCCGCCAACAGCTTTTCCGCGCCATCGAGGAGGCGTACTTCCGCGACGTGCTCGTGTTCGCGGCCGCGAACAACGACCACCCGGTCACCCGGAGCTACCCGGCCGTGTTCTCGCCGCCGCTCATCTCCGTGGACAAGGGCCTCTTCGACGACCCGCTGCGGTTCGCGTACCAGTTGCGGGACCACATCGAGTTCCAGGCCCACGGCCGCGGCTACCTCGGCCCGTTCGCCCGCGAGCCGGCCACGAGCTGGGCGACCCCGCACCTCGCCGGGATCGCGGCCCGGATTCTCTCGCTGAAGCCGGACCTGAAGCCGTTCGAGATCAAGACGATCCTGTACTGGATGTTCCGCGCCGCGAAGTGATGCGGATCGGCGTACAATAGTTCGCCATGCTCCGCTTCGCGCAGTTCAGCGACGTCCACCTCACGAGCAAGCACCTCGGCTGGCGGCCGCGCGACTTCTTGACGAAGAAACTCACCGGCTGGATCAACGTCAAGCTGCTCGGCCGCGGGGCGCGGTTCAAGCACGCGCCAATGGTCGTCGATGTCCTCCTGAACGAGTTCCGCACCCGGAGCTTCGACCACCTCGTCTTCTCCGGCGACGCGACGAAGCTGGCGTTCGAGAACGAGTTCCACCTCGCGGCCCAGAAGCTCGGCGTCGGCGACCCGACGCTCCCGCCGACCGTCGGCGTCCCCGGCAACCACGACTACTACACCCGCCCGGCGTTCCGGGCCGGGCTGTTCGAGAAGCACTTCGCCCCGTGGCTCGACGGCGTCCGCGTTGATGAACACACGTACCCGTTCGCCCGTAAGGTGAAGCACGCATGGTTCGTCGCCGTGAACAGCGCCACCCCGAACTGGGCGCTGTGGGACGCGAGCGGGACCATCGGCGCGCCGCAGTTCGAGCGGCTGGAGAAACTGTGCGAGCGGTTAGATGACGGCCCTCGCATCCTGGTGACGCACTACCCGCTGCGGACGGCGAAGGGGAACGTCGAACACCCGACGCACCGGCTGCGGGACCACGCCGAGGCGATTGAGGTGGCGAAGCGGTGCAAGATTTCCCTGTGGCTGCACGGCCACCTGCACCGCGGGTACGTCCTGCCGCCGGGCGGGGAGATCCCGTTCCCGGTGATCTGCGCCGGCAGCTGCACGCAGACGCGGCGGTGGATGTACAACGAGTACGAACTCGACGGCACGAAGCTCACCGTCCAGAGGCGGCGGTTCGACATGCTGGCGAAGAACTACCTCGACGCCGAGCGGGCGGAGTTGGAGTTGCCCGTCTAGCCGTCACACGGCCGCCAGGTTCGGCTTCATTTCCTCGACGAGTTGCAACAGCACTCGGAGGTTACCGACCTTCCCGGCCTCCACGTCCAGGACCGGCCGGTTCGCCCCGTGGACCCACACCCCGACATCGCCCGCCTCGTCGGGCCACACGGAATCAACGTCGGCCCAGGGAACCGTCCGGCCGTCGATCGCGAGGCCCGCCGGCGTTACCCCGATCGGGCCGAAGTCGGTCGTCTCGCCGCGGCCCAGGGCCGCCCGCGTCTCGGCGAGCAACCGGGGGGCCGTGTGCTCGTGGACGACGGCCAGGAGGCGGTCCAGCTCGCCGACCTGCCAGTGGGAGAACGCGACCGTCCGACCGGCCGAGCGGATCCAAATCCGCAGCTTCACCATGCCGGCGTACAGGTCGGCGACTTGCTCGGCGACGGATTCGACCTCCTCCCACCGCACGAACCCGTCCGGCCCTTCAAACCCGTCGGGGCCGACGGCAATCCACTTCGGCCACAGCAAGTTCCAGAACCCGATCCCGAGAGACACGACCCCGCACGGGAGGAACAAGAACGGCAGCATCCCGCTCTTGCCGGGGAGGCCGCCCTTCGACCACTCGACGAAGAGAAACCCGCCGGCGACGAGTAACCCCACGGCCAACGCGAAGGGGACGAGGACGAGCGCCTGGCTCGTCTCGAACCGCCGGGGCAGCTCCGCGGCCGCGTCTTCCGGGAGGGGCACAAGATTTTGATGCTGGTACACGGCCGCCCTCCTCGGGGATGGACCCGTGGGAAGCATAGAACAAATCACCCCGACTTCCGAAGTCCGGCTTCGACTTCGGAAGTCGATCCCGCGCAGTGGCGTTCGCCGGGTCCACGGACGCCCCTCACCCGCTTCGACTTCCGAAGTCGAAGCCGGACTTCGGAAGTCGAACGGGGGCCGCGTCGCCGCTCATCTTCACGCCCCGTACCATTTCCCCACACACCATCCGCACAGGACGCCTCCCATGCGTGCTCTCCTCGCGCTGCTCGTCATCGCGGCCCCCGCATTCGCCCAGAAGGAATTCGGGTTCGACAACCGCAAAGGCTCCGGCCAGCCGTACCTCAAGCCGGACGAGACCGTCGCCAGGTTCAAGGTCGCGCCGGAGTTCGAGGTCAAGCTGTTCGCCGGCGAGCCGATGATGACCAACCCGATCGCGTTCACCCTCGACGAGAAGGGCCGCGTCTGGGTCGTCGAGAGCTTCGAGTACCCGAAGCGGACGCCGAAGGGCCAGAAGCCGCGGGACCGCATCGCCATCCTCGAAGACACCGACGGCGACGGCGACGCCGACAAGCGGACCGTCTTCGCCGAGGGGAAGGACTTCCCCGAATCCTTCGACATGGCCAGCGGCATCGAGGTCGGGCACGGCGGCGTCTACGTCGGCGCGCCGCCGTACCTCTGGTTCGTCGAGAACAAGGACGACAAGCCGGGGAAATTCGAAATCCTCGCGAAGGGGTTCGGCAGCCAGGACACGCACGAGACGCTGAACACGTTCCAGTGGGGGCCGGACGGCTGGCTCTACGGGCTGCACGGCGTCTTCACCCAGAGCGACGTGAAGACGGCCGACGGCGGCGAGGTGAAGATGAACGCCGCCGTCTGGCGGCTGCACCCGAGGACGAAGAAGTTCGAGATCTTCAGCGAAGGCACGAGCAACCCGTGGGGTATGGACTGGCGGAACACCGACGGCCAGTTCATCCTGGCGTGCTGCGTGATCCCGCACCTGTACCACATGGTCCCCGGCGGCATCTACCAGCGGCAGGGCGGGGCGAGCTACAACCCGTACCACTACGGCTACCTGAAGGAGATCAGCGACCACACGTTCCACCGCGAGTCCGGGTGGGCGCACGCCGGCCTCATCTCGCTGGACGTGCCGCACATGCCCGAACGCTTCCGCAACAGCGTCATCTTCGGCAGCATCCACGGCTGTAGCCTCAAGCAGAACGTGCTGAAGCCGAACGGCAGCAGCTACGTCGCCAGCCGCGGCGACGACTTCCTGGTCAGCGGCGACAAGAACTTCCGCCCGATCAACCTGAAGTGGGGGCCGCTCGGCGACATCTACCTGATCGACTGGCACGACCAGAACCCGTGCCACCAGACGAAGCCGGACGACTGGGACTACGACCGCGGCCGCGTCTACCGCATCCAGCTCAAGGGGACGACGCCGAAGAAGGCGGAGGACCTGGGGAAGAAGAGTGTCGCTGAGTTGATTGCGGCGATCGGATCGCCGGACCCGTACACGTATCGAACCGCCACGCGGCTTCTTTCTGAACGACCCTCGCCTACGCCTCCGCTCCCGCGCGATGTGGTCACCGAGACGGAGAAGTTGCCACTCATTCGAGTTACCTGGGCCGCGGCGGCGCTCGGACTGAACGAACACCAACACAAGGAAAAGGGTGGCGACGCAGAACCGGACTTCCTGAAGAAGGAACCGATCATTGCCGGCTGGGGGATTCGCTTGCTCACTCAAGCGAATCGAGTCGCGGATGACATGGTTGACGAGATGGCACGCAGCGCGAAGGTGGAAGCGCACCCAGGCTTCCGTCGCGAACTCGCGTCGGCCGCGATTCGCCTCTCCGCGAAACACGACGTGACGCCCCTCGTCCGTGCCCTCATGTCCCGCAAGGAAGACGCGAGCGACCCGCTCATCCCGCACCTGACGTGGCTCGCCTACGAGAAGGCGCTGATGAAGACGTCCGCGAAGGCCGGCGGGACGGACGCGAACGGCAAGCCGGTCGAGGGCACGTCGCCGCTCGACGCGGAACTCGCGTGGCTCGCCGAGAACGCGGCCGGGAACGCGTTTGTCACGGACCAGATCGTCCCAAAGGTCGTGCGGCGGCTCGTCGCCGCCAACGACGCGAAGCAGCTCGAAGTCGCCGTCAAGTTCGTCGCCTCGCTCAAGGACGCCGCCGCCCGCAAGAGGGCGCTCGAAGGGCTGGCGACCGCCGTGCAGGGGCAGCAGCTCAAGCCGCCGACCGGGTGGGCCGAGCTTCGCCAGGCGACGACCCGCGACCGCGACCCGGCGACGGCGGACCTCGTCAGCAGGATCGCCGTCTCGTTCCGCGACCCGCAGGTGTTCCAGCGGATGCTCGCCCAGATGGGCAACGAGAAGCAGCCGGAAGCCGCCCGCCTGGACGCCATCCGGCAGGTCGCGCAGTACGCCGACCCGAAGAGCGTCGAGGGGCTCATGCGGCTCGTGAAGGAGGACAAGGCGGACGCGATCCGCGTCGAGGCGGTGCGGGCGCTCGGCGGCATCAACAACAAGGACGTGGCCATCGGCCTCGTGTCGAACTGGGACAAGCTCTCGCCGCCGGTGCGCGCGGAAGCGGTCACCGCCCTCGCCGGCCGCAAGGAGTGGGCGGCGGCGCTGCTGTCCGGGATGCAGACGAAGATCATCGACCGCGCCCTGGTGACGGACAACACGATCAGCCGCATCCAGGGGCTGAACGACAAGAAGCTGAACGCGATGATCGAGGACGTGTGGGGCCGCACCCGCCCGACGCCGGACGAGCTGACGAAGCTCATCGACAAGACGCGGGCGGACCTGAACGCGAAGCCCGGCTCGTTCGCCCGCGGGGCGAAGGTGTTCGAGGTGCAGTGCGCCAAGTGCCACAAGTTCGAGGGGAAGGGGAACGACGTCGGCCCGGCGCTCGACGGCGCGGGCCGGGACATCGAGTACCTGCTCGGCAACGTGCTGGACCCGAACCGCGTCATCGGCGCGCCGTACTTCGTCCGGCAGCTCAACACGCTCGACGGCCAGAGCCTGCAAGGCGTGCTCGCCGAGGAGGACGACAACTTCATCACGCTAAAGGTCGAGAACGGCGTGCTGAAGAAGGTGGCGAAGAAGGACCTGGACGGCCCGGTGAAGGTGCTGGAGAAGTCGATGATGCCGGAGGGGTTGGGCAACAACCTGACGCCGGAGAACTTCCGGGATTTGATTCGCTACGTGATGGCCCACCCGTTCGTCACCGACGTGACGCTGAACGGCACGGCCGTGAGCGCGCCGGCCGGCGGCCGCATCCCGCTGCCGGAGTCGAAGGACGCGAAGCCGGTGGTGATCGAGGCGAAGGTGACGGCAACGGACGCGGTGACGACGAAGCTGTTCGTCGGGGCCGGCGATTCGTTCGAGGTGGCGCTCGACGGCAAGAGTGTCGGCAAGGGAACGGGGACGCGGACGATCAACCCGTCGCCGGACGGCGAAGAGTTCGCGGTGTCGCTGCCGAAGGGCGAGCACACGCTGACGATCACGGTCGCCCACAAGGGGGCGGCGCGGTGGGTGTACGTGCGATTCCTCGACCCGGACCGGAAGCTGCGGTACGCGGACGGGCAGTAGGGCAACTCTATATCGCCGCCGGCTTGCCGGCGGGGTTTCGCGCCCCCAAAACCCCGCCGGCAAGCCGGCGGCTATATGAAATCGGCCCGTCCAATGGACAGGCCGTTCGCGGTTGAATGTGCGTCCGCGGGTCACCGCGCGAACAGGTACGCGCCGACGACGGCCGTGCCGATCGCCAGGCCGATCGCGATCCACGGCATGTACTTGTTCTCGAAGAACGACTTCGCCTCCGGCACGTCCACCTTCTGCGTCTCGATCGTCATCTTCGACGCCCGCACCGGCCGGACCGGGTGCGGCCCCGTCCCGGCCTTCATCGGCGAATCCGCCTTCACCGGCGTCGTCCGGTGCGCCGGCGGGGCGCTCGGCGGCGTGTCCGTCGTCAACGGCGTCGCCCGCGCGTGCGAGGAGATTTGCGCCGGCGACCGGCCGGACGCCACCTGGCCGGGCGTCACCGCCGCCGGCTCTACGATCAGTACCCGGAACTCCGGCACGTTCTTGATCGGCAGGAACGGCCCCGCCTTCGTCCGGCAGACCAGAATCCCGGCCGGGTCGCCCAGCGCCCCGGTCTTCAGGTTGTCCACGATCCGGGCCGTGGACCCCTTCACCGTCTTCGACTGCCCGGCAGCGTCCCGGTAGACCATGTACCACAGGTCGTTGGTCGGCGGCGGCGGCGGGTTGCCCAGCGGCGTTACGGAGCCGACGTTCGCCGGGGCCGGGCCGTCCGCCCGCGCCGTCCACGGCTGGCCCGTCAAGTCTTCGATGAACTCCCGGCAGCTCGCCGGCCGGCGGGCCGGGTCGGCGCTCATCGCCCGCAGGATCGCCTTGTTCACCCGGTCGCTCACCCGCGGGTTCAACTTCGCCGGCGGGTCGAACTCGTTCTTCGTCTTCTTCAGCCAGCAGTCCAGCGGGCTCGTCTTCGCGAACGGGATGACGGCCGTGAGCATCGTGTACAGGGTCGCGCCGAGCGAGTAGATGTCGCACCGCACGTCCGCGTTCTTCGCGTTCCGGAACTGCTCCGGGGCCATGAAGTGCGGCGTCCCCAGCCCGCGGCCGGTCTTCGTCAGGTTCATCTCCCCTTCCACGTCCTTGACGAGGCCCATGTCGCACAGCTTCGCGACGCCGTCCTGGGTGAGGAGCACGTTGTCCGGCTTCACGTCCCGGTGGACGAGGCCCTGCTTGTGCGCCCGGTGCAGCCCGTCGCACACCTGCATGATGATCCGGACCGCCTCCGCCTCGTCCAGCACGCCGTACCGCTCGACCCGCTGGCCGAGCGACTCGCCGTTGACGAACTCCATCACCAGGAACGGGGACGTGGCCGTCCCGCAATACTCGATCGCCTTGACGATGTTCGGGTGGTCGAAGAGACTCGCGGCCCGGAATTCCTGCTCGAACCGCTTGAGCAGGGTCTGGTTCTTGGCCGTCTCGGGGGGAATAATCTTGATGGCTACGATGTCGCCGGACGTGACGTGCCGCGCCTTGTAGACCGCCCCCATCCCGCCCTCGGCGATCTTGGCGAGGAGGTCGTAGTTGCCGACTTGCCGGAGGACGGTTTCGTGCGCCATGGGCTTGGGTGGGACTCAGTCCGATGTAGTGGGCGACCAATCCTAGCCTGTGCCGGCGGGCCGAAGGGACGGTCTGGCGGCTCCTACCTTTATACCTTACGGCCGGCAAACCTGGGAGAAAACTTCCGACTTGCCGGCCGGCCGGGGGTAACCATGCCCGAATTTTACGACCGCCGCACAAACGAACCGGGCCGGATTGTGTTAACCCCGTTAACCGGTATTATCGAGATAGCTCGCGGAATCGCCCGGCGCGCCCGCGTCGGGCGCGGTTTACCGATCTCCCGCGCGTTACCCGGTCAAAATCCTTTGTCATCGCGGGCGGCGTCCGGCACAATCAGAAAATCGCGGAATCTCCCGGCCCCGCCGGGCCGCCTCGGCGACGACTCGCGAAGGGGATGACTCTCATGTCCACGCTGGGCAAGGTGCTGCTGTTCGTGAACGTCCTGCTCGCGTTCGGCGTGCTGTTCCTCGCGTCCCAGGACTACGCGAAGCGGCGGGAGCTGAACACGGCCGCCCTCAAGTACGAGATCGTCATGGACGGCCTCGCCGTCGAGCCGGTCAAGGACCTGGGCGAGTTGGACGCGGACACGATGGCCGTCACCGTCACCGGGCCGAACGGCATCGCGACGGCCAAGCCGGTGAGCAAGAAGGTCGTCGATAGCGTGTTCAGCGGCGTGGACACGGCGTTCGGCGGGTCCGGGACGCCGAAGACGCAGCTGGACGAGGTCAACGCCGTCTACACGAAGCTCAGCCAGACCGTGGACGGCATGGCGAACGACGCGGCGCGGGTCTCGTTCCTGTGCGGGTCGATCGACGCGAAGGGGTTCCTCGTCCCCGGCCTCCTGATGACGCTCTCCGACACGTTCGAGGAGCGGCAGGCGGTCCGAAACCTGTTCTACCGCGTCCCGCAACAGCAACTGGCCGCGAGCGCGAAGGAGGCCCGCGACCGGCTGAAGGCGAAGTTCGACGCCGTGACGACGGCCCCGAACCCGCAGCGGCCCGAGGACGTGCGCAAGCAGGTCGAGGAGATCAAGGCGAAGATCGCCGCCAGCCCGAAGGACAACAAGCCGAAGGAAGAACTCGCGAGGCTGTCCGCCGGCGGGCCGGCCGGCCCGACCGGCAGCGACCAGGAGCGGCGGGTCAAGATCGCGCAGTTGCTCATGCAACTGAACCCGGCCCCGCTGTGGCAGAAGCGGGTCGCCCTCACCGTCGGGCTGAAGACGTACCTGCTGGCGATCACCGAGCAGGTGTCCCGGATCGAGGCGATCGCGACCCAGACGCGGGACGCCCGGTTCGCCGACCAGCAGAACCACGACGTGGAGTACGAGCAACTCGCCAGCTTCGCGCTGGAGAACAGCAAGCTCGTGGACCAGCAGACCCGCGTGGCGGACGGGCTGGCGAAGACGCTGGCCGACGACCAGGCGATCTTCGACAAGCGGACGGTGCAGCTGAACAACCTGAAGCAGGAACTCGCGCAACTGACCGCCGCGGTGAACGCGCAACTGGCGGCCCAGAAGAAGGTCGAGGCCGACCTGTTCGCCGTCCAGCGGGAGGTCGGGCTGACGCTCCGCGAGACCGGCAAGCTCGAGGGCGACCTGCGGGCGAAGGAAGGCAAGTAAGCGATCATTCTTGGCTTTTGTTCCCTCCCCCCTTGGGGGGGAGGGCTAGGGAGGGGGGTAACCTCCCTCCCC
>NZ_JCABYM010000048.1:0-79322 GCF_059499385.1 Limnoglobus sp.
CCCCCCCCCCCCCCCCCCCCCCCCCCCCCCCCCCCCCCCCCCCCCCCCCCCCCGCCTGCCCCGCCCGGTGAGGATCGCGTCGGGGGAAGGGAGCTCACCCCCCTCCCTAACCCTCCCCCCCAAGGGGGGAGGGAACAAGACACAAACAACCTCGGCCGGGTACTTAGGGCGGACGCTCATCTTCGACAAGCGCTACCTCGTGCCGCGCGGGGACGGGCGAATCCTCGTCGGCTCGACGGAAGAACCGGAAGCCGGGTTCGAGAACCAGACCACGGCGTCCGGGTTGGCCGACCTGCGGGCGTTCGCGAACGCAGTCGTGCCCGCGCTGGCGGACGCGGAGCAGGAAGCGGCGTGGGCCGGGCTACGGCCCGGATCGCCGGACGGCGTGCCGTTCATCGGCCCGGTTCCGGGGCACGAAAACGTGATCGCCGCGGTCGGCCACCACCGGGCGGGCGTGCAACTGTCCCTCGGCACGGCCCGGTTCGTGACGGAACTGATTCTCGGCCAGCCGACGTGCGTGCCGCCGACGGCGTTCGCCCTGGACCGGCGGCCGGATTTGCGGGCGAGGCCGACGTTCCGGTCGTGAGTCCGGGGTAAATCCGGTTGCCTCTCCCGGCCGATTTGTTGAAATGCGAACATGAGCGAACCACACGACTACCGGGCGAAGCTCGCGCAGCTGGTCGCCGACTACGACTGGCTAGAGGGGCACTGCCGCAAGCAGCCGGACCTCGCCCGGCACGCCGGCCACCTCCGGCTGGCGGCTGCGCTGGCCCGGAACGTCGTCGGCGGGTCGCTGGAGAAGCAGCCGGCCACGCCGCTGCACGTCGCCGTCGTCGGCGGGGCCGGGGCCGGGAAGAGCACGGTCGCGAACTTCCTGGCCGGGGCCGTCGTCGCGGACGCGAACCCGCAGGCCGGGTACACCCGCCACCCGACGGCCTACGTCCCGGCCTCGCAAACGTCGCCGTGGCCGTCCTACCTCGGCTTCCTCGGCCCGCTTCGACGGCTTTCTGAGAAGAAGCCGGCGAACCTCGACGAGGACGTGTATCAGGTCCACCGCATCCCGGCCGTTGGCGAGAACGACCCGCTCGCGGAGTTCGTCCTCTGGGACTGCCCGGACATGACGACGTGGGCCTCCACCGGCTACGTCTCCCGGCTGATCGAGGTCGCGGCCCTGGCGGACGTGGTCGTATACGTCGCGTCCGACGAGCGGTACAACGACGAGATTCCAACACAATTCCTGCAACTGCTCGTGCAGGCCGGGAAGGCCGTCGTCGTCGTGCTGACGAAGATGAAGGAGGCCGACGCGGCCCCGCTCGTCGAACACTTTAAAGCCGAAGTTCTGTCCAAACTTCAAACCACCGGCGACATCCCGGCCGTACCCGTCGTCGCGATACCGAGCCTGACCGAGAAGGAACGCACCGACCCCGCGAAGGCCGGGGCGAAACACCGGGTCCAACTGCTGAATCAGGTACTCGTCCTGTGCCAGTCCGCGGCAGAGGCCCGCGACCGGACGGCCCGCAACGCCGTGAAGTACCTCGAAACGTCTTCCGAAGGGCTGCTCGAAGTCGCGCGGAAGGACCTCGCCGAACTCGACGCCTGGAAGGCGACGGTCGCGACCGGCCGGCGGACGTTCGAGGAGCGATATCGGAAGGAGTATCTCGTCGGCGAGCCGTTCCGCCGGTTCGACCGCACGCGGCAACAGCTCATTGACATGCTCGCCCCGCCGGGGCCGGCGCGGTACGTCGAGATGGGGTTCTCCATCCTCCGCACGCCGTTCACCTACGCCCGCGACTTCCTGGTGAAACTCGGGGGTACCGGCGAGATGCCGAACCTGCCGGAACAGACCGTCCTCGCGAACGCGATGACGAGCTGGCTCGACGCGATCCGCGCCGAGAGCCTGCGGCGGGCCGGGTCGCACACCATTTGGAAGGAAGTCGCTCGCGCGTTCGACTCCGGATTGAACCAGCTCGCGATGGATAAGTTCCAGGTTCTCGCCCGGCAGTTCGAGCTGAAGGAGGGCGACGAACTCGAACACGCCGGGCGGTCACTGACGGAAAAGCTGTCGGCCCACCCCGGCCTGCTCGGCGGGCTGCGGTTCGGCAAGCTGGCCGTGGACGCGGCTGCCGTCGGCGCGACGGTCGCGTTCACGTGGCCGCCGAACTGGTATCACCTGATTCTGATTCCGATCGCGGCGGCGGTCAGCCACTCGGTCGCCGAACTCGCCATCCGTGCGAAGGTCGAAACCGTCCGCTCGTCGGCGCGGGCGAAGCGGGAGTCCCTACTAAGCGAACACATCACGACGCCGCTCGCGACGTGGCTGGAAGAACTCCCGGCCACCGGCGGGTCGGCCGTCGAACGATTGCAACTCGTCCTCCGCCGCGTGCCGGACGTGCTGCGTGACCTGGCGAAACTCGTCCACCCCTCACCGCCCGCGAAACCCGCATGAGTGTGGCCGCACCGTCCGAAGCCCCGTTCCTCCGCACGCTGGCCCCGCTGCTCCGCGGCCTCGAACGGCGGCTCCGCGCCTGGCTGGACTACCACCACCTCCACCCCGTTCCCGTAGTCTACCGCGCCGAGATCGAGGGGCTGACGGAGGACCTGAAGCGGAAGGCCGACTCGCTCGACGTGGACCACCCGCTGCTCGTCGTCATGCTCATGGGCGGGACCGGCGTGGGCAAGTCCACGCTCATGAACGCGCTGGCCGGGGCCGCCGTCGCGCAGGCGTCGTTCACCCGGCCGACGACCCGCGACCCGGTCGTCTACTTCCACCAGTCGGTGAACCCGGACAAGCTCGACCCGGCCCTGCGGCTGTGCCGGCTCGTCCGCCACGACCGCGACGCGCTGGCCCACAAGATCATCGTCGATACGCCGGACGTGGACAGCAACGACCTCGCGAACCGCGAGAAGCTCATCGCCCTGCTGCCGGTCGCGGACGTGGTGCTGTACGTCGGCTCGCAGGAGAAGTACCACGACCAACTCGGTTGGGAACTGTTCAAGGAGCAGCGGCTGCGGCGGGCGTTCGCGTTCGTGCTGAACAAGTGGGACCGGTGCGTCCAAACCGGGCCGACCGGCGTGCGGCCGGACGAGGACTTGCTCAAGGACTTGAAGGCCGAGGGGTTCGAGAACCCGCGGCTGTTCCGCACGACGGCGCAGCTCTGGGTCGATGCCGCGGCCGCCGGGCGGGACGTTCCGGCCGAGGGGCTTCCGGTCGGCGAGCAGTTTCAGGAGCTGAAGGACTGGATCGAACTCGGGCTGACGCGGCTGGAAATCGAGTCTGTGAAGGCCCGCGGCGTCGGGCAGTTGCTTGCCCACGTTTCACAATCGGCGGAGGCCGTTCGCCCGCCGGACCTGACGGACGAAGCGGGGAAGGTCCGCGAGTCGTGGACGAAGTTGCTGACGGAAGAGGCCCGCGTATCGGCCGAAGTGCTCGTCGTGGCCCTGGACCCGCACAGGACGGAGATCGAGCAGCAGTTCAACGTCCGCGGCCAGCACCGGTTCCGCGGGCTGATGGCCGCGTACCTACGGCTGACGACGATGCGGTACTCGTGGCGGCCACTCCGCGGCGCGATCTCGCTGCCGAGCGCCGCCCAACCGGCCGCCCCGGAAGACCTCGACCTCGCCGCGTTCGCCCACGGCTGCGCCCGCACCGCCGGGGACCGCGTCCTCGACCAGCGGGGGGCGGCGCTGGTCAACAAGCTGCTCGTGGACGCGAACCAGGGCGGGTTCCCGGTCGCGCTGCTGAACGAGCGGACGGCGGCCGTCTCGAAGTTCGACTGGGACGAGCGGTACACGCGAACCCTCCTCGACGGCCTCACGGAGGTCGAGCGGGAGTTCACGAACCCGACCGGGGCGAAGGCCGTCGTCCAAAGTGTCGTCCGCCTCCTCGCCAACTACCTGCCCGAAGCCACGTTCATCTCGAGTTTCTTAATCGTGCTCTGGAAGTTCACGGTGCCGGAGGCGAGCCTTTCGGTCACGAACTTCCTCATCCCGCCGCTGACCACGATTGGCGTGTTGATCCTCCTTCACATGCTCATCTCGCTCGTCTTCCCGGTCCGGTGGCCGTCGATCCGCGACGAGTTCCGAGAGAAACTCGAGGCGAAGCTCAACCAAGAGTTCCAGCGGGCGTACCTGCCCGTGCCGACCGAGGTGGCGCAGGTCGTGTCGGACGAGCGGAAGGCGGTCGAGGCGATCCTGGCGGAGACGGCCGAGGTCGGCGAGTGGCTGTCGGCCCGCGAGTCGGCGGCCCACGTGGGGGAGTTGTACGGGCGATAAATCGGGGAAAATGCAACTGTCGCACGAGCAACGCGGGTGTGGCCCGGCTCGATGGTTATAATGTCCGCTAACCCGTAACCCCCCGCCGCCGACACCTACGAAGCCGAGACATGGGGTTCGTCCTCACCGCGGTCGCGATTCAGTCGATCGGCACGTGCCTGGTTGCCTTCTTCCTGTGGCAGCTCGGGCGGGCGATTCAGGTCCGATTCCTCACGTCCTGGGCCTTGGCCGCGGTCACCCTCGCGGTCGCCCTCGGATTCCTGTACGTCACGTTCCAGGTCGATCCGAGGAGCTGGGTGGGGCGGGCGAGTTTCGGCGTTTACGCCGTCGGCGGGTACGTGACGGCGTTCCTGTTCTGGTCCGGGTTGCGGGAGTACACGCACGACCGGCCGTTCGCGTTATCGGACGCGTGGCGGATCGCGCCGTTCGGCCTGTTCGGCCTCGTCGCCCCGTGGGCGCTGGGCACGTCCCACGCCGTCCAGCCGTTCCACTTTCTGCTCCTGGGCATGTTGTTCCTGGCCGCGCTCCCGGCGACCCGGTTCGCGAGGCCGGCGGCGGCGTCCGTGGGAATGCCGATCGTCCGCGTCGGCCTCGTGGCGCTGTCCTGCCTGATGTTCGTGCAAGCCTACCTGCTCAGCGGGTCGAACGCGTCGATCGAGTCGGAGTTCACGTTCGTCTGGCTGTCGGTCCTGTTCGACGCGCTGGTCGAGTTACTGATCGTTTTCGGCACCGTCATCCTGGCGTGCGAGCGGGTCCGCGACCAACTGCAAGCGAACAACGTGGAACTCGCGGCGGCCAAGCTGGAACTGGAGAAGGTCGCCCGGACTGACGGACTGACGGGGTTGCTCAACCGCCGCGCGTTCGAGGAGTGGCAGGGGGCGCACGCGAGTAACGCCCAGTACGTCGGCTGCCTGGCCGTCGTGGACCTGAACGACCTGAAGCGGCTGAACGACACGCACCTGCACGCGGCCGGGGACGCGGCGTTGCGGCTGGTGGCCCGCGCGCTGGTGGCGAAGTTCCGGGTCACGGACCCGATCTTCCGCATCGGCGGGGACGAGTTCGTGATCGTGATGCCGGGCGGCAGCGAGGCGGAGTTGCGGAACCGGCTGGCGGCCATCGACGGCGGGTTGGCCAACCAGCGGCTGCCGGGCGTGACCGGCACGCACACGCTGGTCGTGGCGTGGGGCACGGCGACGTTCGCGAACGGCGACGCGCTGACGGCCGCGTACCAGAGGGCGGATCAGGAGATGTACGCGCAGAAGGCCGCCCGGAAGGCCGGGTGGTCGTCGCCGTGAAAGGGGTATTGAGTACTCAGTACCCGGTACCGGGTACTCAGTACCCGGTACCGGGTACTGAGTACCCGGTACGCCCTCGGTTAGATGCCGCCGTGGATACGGGCCGGCGTCAGGTGGCTGGGCTGGTCGTTGTGCCAGAACCGCCGCCAGAACTCGCCGATCTGCCGCTGGTCTTCGGACTGGTTGATGAGTTGCTCCATCCGCGTGTTCGGGTCGGCCGCGTACTGGTTCATCAGGCAGCCGCTGCTCCCCGCCAGCCCGGTCACGATCACCGCCAGGTACACCAGTTTGCGGAACATGGCCCGCCCCCTCCGTGGAAGTCGAATCCGTCTCGGGCTTGTCATCGGCAGAATTGATACAAGACTTGAATTCGGCACGACCGGAATCGTTGGCATCGTTCCGCGCGGATTCCCAGACCCCGTGCCCTCACCGATTTGACACGTTGGACCGGGTTCAGCGGGGCTTGAGCGGCATCTCGTCCATCGGCACCGCCTCGACGACCCCGGCCGGGGCCAGCATCGCGCCGTTCGGCTCGACTTCCGCCGGCACCGTGAGCGGCCGCGGCGCGGCCTTCCGTGTCTTCCGCTTCGCCGTAACCACCTTCGCGTTGCGGACTTCTTCCTCCATCTCCTTGCCCGGCTGGAACGTCACGACGTTCTTCGGCAGCACCTCGACGGCCTCCCCGGTCCGCGGGTTGCGGGCCTTGCGGGCCTTCCGCTGGCGGACCTCGAACACGCCGAACTTCCGCAACTCGATCCGCCCTTCCGTGACCAGGGTGGCGATGATCGCGTCGAACGTCATCTGCACGATTTCTTTCGTCTTCAGTTGGGTCAGGTTGACCTTCTCGGAGATCTGCTTGACGATTTCTTTCTTGGTCACGTAAACCTCCACCGCGGCCGCGGAGAGAGTGGTTCGACGAGGTGTCCGTGGTTTCAACTCTAGGCAGAACAAGGATTACTGTCAAGAAAATGGTTCCTGAAACCGGCTCGGCCTCCAAGCATCTTCGTAGGTTGAGGGGATGACGCGACCGAACGACCGCAAGCCGAACCAACTCCGGCCCCTGACCTTCAAGCGCAAGTACACGAGGAACGCCGCCGGCAGCGTGCTCGTCAAGTGCGGAGACACGGTGGTGCTCTGTACGTGCAGCATCGCGAAGGACGTGCCGGAGTTCCTGAAGGGTAAGGGCCAGGGCTGGATGACGGCGGAGTACGGGATGCTCCCCGGCTCGACGAACAGCCGCAAGGCCCGCGACAAGGCCGGAAAGGTGGACGGCCGCGGGGTCGAGATTCAGCGGCTGATCGGCCGGAGCCTGCGGGCCGTCGTGGACCTGTCGAAGCTCGGCGAGCGGACGCTCTGGATCGACTGCGACGTTCTCGACGCGGACGGCGGCACGCGGACGGCGAGCATCACCGGGGCATTCGTGGCCGTCGTGGACGCGCTGCACTCCATCAAGAAGGAACTCGAATCGCCGATCGAGTCGATCTTGAAGGACAGCGTCGCCGCGACGAGCGTGGGCCTAGTGCACGGCGAGGAGCGGCTGGACCTGGAGTACGTCGAGGATCGGGACGCGGAAGTCGATTTGAACCTCGTGATGACCGGCAGTGGGGCGTTCATCGAAGTTCAAGGCACGGGCGAGGAATCGACGTACAGCCGCAAGCAACTCGACCGCCTTCTCGACCTGGGGGCGGACGGTATCGCGAAGATCACGGCGGCTCAGAAAGCCGCCCTCGGCAAGCAGTGGCCGTTTTAGTTCACCGGCCGACGACCCACATCATCTGGCCGTCGATCTCGACGGCGTACTCCGGCTCGCGTATCGCCTCAGGGTCGGCGGGGGGCGACAGCCGGATCAGCCCGCCGTCGTAGAGCTTGCGAACGCCGTCGTGAAAGGTAGTCACGCCCAGGTCGGGCTGCCCGGACTTCGCCGCCTGGAAGAACTCGCTCATCCGACACCACCCCGCGCCGCCGGCCCCTCGGTGGTCGAGGTACGTCAACGCGGCTTCCGCCCACGGGATGCGTTCGATCAGCCCGTGGCTAAGCGTTGGCGTCGCGATTTCCACCCGTTGCAGCGCAGCTTCGACCCGTTCCGCGAGGGCGTCCAACCGCCGTATCATTTCGCGAGCCGTGTGCTCGAACCGCATCGCCAGCTGCGCCGCTTCGTCGCGGGCCTGGGCCATCCAGACCGGCACGCCCGCGCGGGTCGCGCCGATCACGTCCTGCAGTTCCCGCAGCACGGCCTTCGGCGAGTCGTGGTCGTGCAGGTACTCGACCGCCCACGGCCTCGCTCGCACCCACTCGACGATCAGCTTGCCGCGGGCCTCCGTCCGGACGTGTTCCAACAGCCCGTCCGCCAGCGCTCGCTTCGCCGCCGCCGCCGACGGGCCGACGCGGCTGGGGAACAGTCCGCTCAGCTTACCCCAGCGGAAGAGGCGGTGCTCGCCAGGCGTCGCGACCGCTTGCTTGAGCGCGTCCAGTAGGAATTCCGCCTGCTTCTCCGCGTCCGGCGGGGTCGGCTGTAACGGGGGATGCGCGAGGGCGGTTTCCATGCCGTGCGTTCTCGGTGATGGCGGGCGACCGAACCGGGCATACTTTAAGTGTGTCCGGATGATCGGGTAAAGTGCAACTGACGTGCGGAGCGACCGATGGTGGCGACCCCGACCGCGAAGCGAATCCTCAGCGGCGTCCAGCCGTCCGGTAAGTTGCACGTCGGCAACTACTTCGGGGCGATCCGCCAGCATATCGCCCGGCAGGACGCCGGCGAGGCGTTCTACTTCATCGCCGACTACCACGCCCTCACCACGCTCAAGGAGGCCGAGGCCCGCGAGGCCGAAGCCGCCCAGAAGGCCGGGAAGAAGACGTGGAAGAGTGCGCGGGACATCCTCGCCGAGAACGTGCGCGACGTGGCCCTCGACTACCTCGCGCTCGGCCTCGATCCGAACAAGGCGTGCTTCTACCGGCAGAGCGACGTGCCCGAGGTGTGCGAGCTGGCGTGGATTCTGTCCACCGTCACCGGCATGGGCCTGCTGGAACGGGCCACGTCATACAAGGACAAGGTTGCCCAGAAGATCACGCCGACGGTCGGGCTGTTCACCTACCCGATCCTGATGGCCGCGGACATCCTGATCGTGCGGTCGAACGTCGTGCCGGTCGGCAAGGACCAGGTCCAACACCTGGAAATGACCCGCGACATCGCCGGGTACTTCAACCAGGCTTACGGCGAGGTTTTCCCGTTGCCGGCGGAGCAACTCGGAGAGACACCGACCGTCCCCGGCACGGACGGTCGGAAGATGAGCAAGTCCTACGGCAACACGATCGAGATTTTCGCCGAGGGGAAGGCACTGAAGACGGCCGTGATGGGCATCGTCACCGACTCGACGCCGCGCGAAGCCCCAAAGAACCCGGACACCTGCAACGCCTTTGCCGTCTACAAGCTGTTCGCGACCGCCGAGGAGGTGGCGAAGTTGGCGGACCTGTACCAGAACCCGATGCTTGACGCCGAGTCGCGGAACGGCAACCCGTTCGGCTACGGTGACGCGAAGCAGATGCTCCTCAAGAAGATCGACGGCTACTTCGCCGACGCCCGCGTCCGGCGGAAAGATTTGGCCGGCAACCCGGATCGGGTCGAGGCGATCCTCCGCACCGGGGCCGAGAAGGCGCGGGCCGAGGCGACGATGACGATGGAACTCGTCCGCGCCGCGGTCGGGATGTTGCCGCGACCGGTGTGATGATCCGCAAGAATTTTGAATCCCCGCCCTGATCCTGTCCGTAATGAAAGACGAGTGGTAGACGTTTCAACTCCGTGACAAGTCCGGTTGAAGTCCTTCCGAGGGTTTACGATCCCGCGACCCGGCGGGATTTTTCGGATTTACTGTGCCAAAAAGGAATTGTTCGGTCGCTATAACTGTGCGAAGATACTCTGCATTCGTTCGAGCATGATAGCTTTCCCCGCCCAGGCGAATTGCGCATGTTTGCGTCCCACTTGTATTTTCGGCGATTAAACACTCGCCTAAAGGACACGAGAAAACGCAGGACGCGGCTGACACTGGAGCACCTCGAAGGCCGCGAGGTTCCGGCGACGTTTGGGGTCACGAGCACGTCCGATGCGTTGACGCCGGGAACCTTCCGGTTCGCGCTCACGCAGGCCAACGCCACGTCTGGGCCGGACACGATCACGTTCGCCATTCCTGGCAGCGGCGTCCAAACCATCACCCCGTTGTCCGCCCTGCCGATCATTACCGAGGCCGTCACGATCGACGGCCGCACGCAGCCGGGATTCATCGACACGCCGTTGATCGAGCTGGCCGGCACGTCGGCCGGCGTGGGGGTGGACGGCCTGTGGATTAACAGCAGCGGGTCCAGCGTCCGCAGCCTCGTCATCAACCGGTTCCGCCGCGACCCGAACGACGCGAGCCTCAACCACGGGGCCGGCATCTACATCGTCGGCAACAATAACGTCGTGTACGGCAGCTACATCGGCACGAACGCGGCCGGGACCGCGGCCGCGGCGAACGGGTTGGACGGGGTGAAGATCGTCTCGGGCACCGGCAACGTGGTCGGCGGGACCGGCGCGAACGAAGGGAACTTGCTGTCGGGTAACTTCTTCCAGGGCGTGTTCGACGGCGGAGCCGCGACCTCCATCATCGGCAACCGGATCGGCACGAACGGGGCCGGCACGGCGGCCGTCGCCAACACCGACTCGGGCGTGTACTCGTTCGGGTCCGGGGTGGTCTACCGCCAGAACGTGATCTCCGGGAACAGCCGGCACGGCATCTACCGGGCGGGCGGGGCGGCGACCAACGGCACGATCGCTGGCAACGTCATCGGGTTGAACGCCGCCGGGACCGTCGCGGTCGGCAACGGGCTGGACGGCGTCTTGATCTTTAACGGGCCGACTGGAAACACGATCGGCGGGCCGGCGGCCGCGGACCGCAACCTGATCGGTGGTAACGCCGTCAACGGGATCAGGGTCACCGGGGCGGGAACGGCCGGCAACCGGATCGTGGGCAACCGAATCGGGACGAACGCTGCCGGGACAGCGGCCCTGGGAAACGGACAAACCGGGGTGCAAGTTGCCGCCGGCGCGGCCGGCACGGTGATTGGCACCGACGGCAACGGCGTTGGTGATGCGGTCGAGGGGAACCTCATTTCCGGGAACGTCGGTAGCGGGCTCCTGGTAACCGGTAGCAACACGACGGGCACCGTGGTCGCCGGTAACAGGATCGGCACGGACGCCGCCGGCACAGCCAAACTCGGAAACCTCGGGCACGGCGTGTTCGTCAACGGGGGGGCGGTGAACACCGTCATCGGGACGGACGGGGACGGGTCGGCCGGAGACGCGGCCGAAGGCAATCTGATTTCTGGCAACGGGGTGAATCAGGTCAACCACGGGGTGTACGTCACGGGCACCGGCACGCGGTTCACGCGCATCGCCGGGAATCGGATCGGTACGACCGCCGACGGCACCGCCCGGTTGGCCAACGTCATCAACGGCGTCCGTGTTGATGGTGGGGCGAGTGACACGGTCATCGGGACCAACCTCGACGGGAAGGGGGATGCCGCCGAGGGGAACTTGCTGGCCGGCGGCCCGGTCGCGATTATCGAGATCAACGGCTCGGGTACGGACCGAAACCGGGTGTCCGGTAACCTGATCGGACTGAACGCCGCCGGCACTGCCCTGATCGGCCCGGTCGTGCCAGTCTCTTCCGTCGGCGTGCTCGTCACGAACGGGGCGTCCAACAACATGATCGGCGGCCGCGGCGGGGTCGGCCCAGGGCTTCCGGGCAACGTCATCGCCGGAGTCGCGATCGGGATCGGGCTGAACGGCAACACCGGTGGCGGCAACAACACCATCCAGAGCAACTACATCGGAACCGACCGCACCGGCACCGTCGCGTTGGCCGACCCGGAGTACCTGCACGGCATCACCGGCATGTCGGCCGGCACGCTGATCGGCGGGCGGATCGTCGGCAGCGGGACGCTGACGGAGGGCAACGTCATCGCCGGAACGGCCCGCGAGGGGATCTTCACGACCGGCCTGGGCGGCTCCGTCGGGTACACCATCCAGGGCAACTTCATCGGGACCGACGCGACCGGCACGAAGGCGCTCGGCAACCGCGAGGGCATCCGGATCGACAGCACCTCCGCCCCGGTGCTGGTCGGCAGTGACGACCCGCTGTTCCGAAACGTCATCTCGGGCAACCGCGCGACCGGCGTGGCGATCAGCAGCAACTACGCCGGCCCGTCGCGGGAGAACACGTCGATTCTCGGTAACTACATCGGCGTGGACGTGACCGGCTCGGTCGCCCTGGGGAATGCCGGCCAGGGGGTGAGCGTCGCCGGGGTGAGCCACCTGGTCCGCGGGAACGTCATCAGTTCCAACACGTTGGCCGGGGTCGAGGTTGTCGGTAGCACGACCACCAACGTCCGAGTACAAGGAAACCGGATCGGCACGACCGTCGCCGGCAACGCCGCGCGTGGGAATCGGACCGGGGTTTTCGTCGGGTTTGCAACCAATGGGGTGGTGATCGGGACCGACGGCGATGGGTTGAACGACGCGGCCGAGGCAAATCTCATTTCCGGGAACAGCGGCCTCGGCCTTCACGTTACCAACGGCGCGGTCGGGACCAGGATCGCCGGCAACCGGATCGGCACCACCGCCGACGGGAACGGGTCCCTCGGCAACTCGCAGACCGGGGTGCTGGTGGAAGGCGGGGCGACCGGCACGGTCATCGGCACCGACGGCGACGGCGCGGGCGACGACCTCGAAGGCAACCTCATCTCGGCGAACGGCCTGACCGCTTCGTTCTTGTTCGGACAAACCGCCGGCGGCATTTTCATCCGCGGTTCGACCACGACGACCACCGTCGTCGCCGGCAACCGGGTCGGCACGAACGCCGCCGGCACGGCAAGTCTTGGCAACGGGCTTTCGGGCGTCATCGTTCAGGACGCGAGTAACACCCGCATCGGTACGGACGGCAACGGGTCGGGCGACCTCGCCGAGCGAAACATCCTCTCCGGCAACGGCGCGCCGGAACGGAACGGCGCGGGCGTGGACGTTTCCCGCGCCACCAACGTCGTCATCGCGGGCAACTTCATCGGGACGAACGCGGGCGGAACGGCCGCCCTGGCGAACACCGGCGGCGGCATCGTCATCCGCGAGGGCACGACGAACGCGATCATCGGCACGAACGGCGACGGGATCGGGGACGCGGTCGAAGGCAACCAGATTGTCGGCGGGTTGGGCAGCGGGATCGTCATTACCGGCGACGGAAGCGGCAGCACGAGGGACGTTCGGATCGCCGGCAACCTGATCGGCAACGACGGCACGGTCGCCCTCGGTCCCACCGTCGGGGTCGGCGTGTTCGCGGCGGGCGGGAGCAAGAATGTCATCATCGGCACGAACGGCGACGGCGTGTCGGACGCGCTGGAAGGGAACGTGATCTCGGGGAACGTCAATGGCGTCCTGGCCGGCGGCGTAACGGGGCTTCGGATCGCCGGCAACCGCATCGGCACGAACGCCGCGGGTACGGCCGCGATCCCGAACACGGCCGAAGGCGTTCGGTTCGGCGGCATCGGTGTCGCACAAACAGGCGCGATCATCGGGACCGACGGCGACGGGGTGTCGGACGACCTCGAAGGCAACGTGATCTCGGGGAACGCGACGGTCGGCGTCTCGCTGGAAGACGCTACCGGCAACCGCATCGCGGGGAACCGGATCGGCACGAACGCCGCCGGCACCGCCGCGGTCGCGAACGGCGGCGGCGGCATTCAATTCTTCCCGCGGTCCAGCTCCAACCTCGTGGGGACGAACGGCGACGGCGTGAGCGACGGCCTCGAAGGCAACCTCATCTCCGGGAACAACAGTACCGGGGTCGGGCTGAGCTTCGCGAGCAACGCCAACCGCATCGCGGGGAACCGCATCGGCACGGACGCGACCGGTACGACGGCCCTCCCGAACAAAGGCAACGGGATTCAGATCGCGTTCTCGTCCGGCAACGTGGTCGGGACGAACGGCGACGGCGTCGGCGACGCCGCCGAGGGCAATGTGATTTCCGGCAACGGGGTGAACGGGGTCATCATCAACAGCATCGCGTTTACGGGAAGCAGCTTCGACAACGTCGTGGCGGGAAACCGCATTGGTACGAACGCGGCCGGGACGGCCGCAATTGGGAACTTACAGGCGGGCGTTCTGATTCTCGGCACGGCCACGGACGTTACGCAGAACACCCGGATCGGAACCAACGGCGACGGCGTGTCCGACGGTCTGGAAGGCAACCTCATTTCCGGGAACGGGGGCCGCGGCGTCTCGATCGAGGGCGCGGGGGCGGTCAACACGCGGGTCGCGGGGAACCGCATCGGCACGAATGCGTCCGGTACGGCCGGGCTGTCCAATGCCATCGGCGTGCGGGTCGAGGGTCAGGCCCCC
Organism: Limnoglobus sp.; assembly: GCF_059499385.1. NCBI lineage: Bacteria > Pseudomonadati > Planctomycetota > Planctomycetia > Gemmatales > Gemmataceae > Limnoglobus > Limnoglobus sp. The sequence goes on from NZ_JCABYM010000048.1 coordinate 13,990, forward strand.
GGCACGATCATCGGCACCGACGGCAATGGCGTCGGCGACGCGGCCGAGGGGAACCAGATCGCCGGCAACGGCGTCACACCGATCGGCGGCATCAACGGCGACGTGCGGCTGAACGGCACGCTCAACACAATCATCGCCGGCAACCTGATCGGGCTGAACGCCGCCGGCACGGCGTCGTTGGCAGTCTTCGGTGCCGGCATCCAAGTGACCGGCAGCACGGGCGTCCGCATCGGCACGAACGGCGACGGCACCAGCGACACGCTGGAACGTAACACCATCGTCGGCAGCATCGTCCGCATCAGTGACACCGACAACCGCGGCGGTCCGGGCGTGCAGATCGACGGCGGGTCGGCCAACACGGTCGTGGCCGGCAACCACGTCAGCGTGAACAAGGCCGGCACGGCCGCCCTGCCGGGCAACAACAACACCGGCGGCATCCTCATCGCTGGCAACGTCAGCGGTACGGTGATCGGCACGAACGGCGACGGCGTCGGCGACGCGGTCGAGGGCAACCTCATCGACAGCGGCGTCAGCTACGGCATCCTCATCACCGACCAAACGGCCACCGCGGGGACGACGACCCGTATCGCCGGCAACCGCATCGGCACCGACGGCACGGTCGCCCTCGGCCCGGACGCGGGCGTCGGCATCTTCGTCAGCCGGGCCGCCGCTCTCATCATCGGGACGAACGGCGACGGCATCAGCGATGCGTTGGAAGGCAACGTCATTTCCGGTGGCGGCGGCGGCATCGATGCCGCGCAAACGACGGGCCTACGGATCGCCGGCAACTTCATCGGCACGAACGCCGCCGGCACGGCCGTCATTGGTAACCTCGGCAGCGGCGTCGAGCTCGATTTGGGGCAGACGAACGCGATCGTCGGTACGAACGGCGACGGCGTGAGTGACGACCTGGAGCGGAACGTCATTTCCGGCAACGCTTATGGCGTGGACATCGACGGGGCCTTCCAGTCCACGATTTTCAACACCGGCAACCGGGTGGCCGGCAACCGCATCGGCACCAACCTCGCCGGCACGGCCGCCCTGCCGAACCGCAACGGCGGCATTCTGATCGAACGCGGGGCGGGCACGGCACTGATCGGGACCAACGGCGACGGCGTATCCGACGCTCTGGAAGCGAACCTGATCTCCGGCAATGTCGGCACCGGCGTGCAGTTGTTCCAGGCTGCCGCCGGCAACCGCATCGCCGGCAACATCATCGGCACGAACCTCGCCGGCACGGCGAAACTCGCCAACACCGGCCTGGGTGTAGCGATCAGCATCACCGCGGGCGCGATCGTCGGCACGAACGGCGACGGCGTCGGCGACGCGGTCGAGGGCAATCTCATCGCCGGCAACGCCGCCGGCGGCGTGGGCATTAACGACGGCGACTTCGGCGTCGCGTCGGACGGCCACCGGGTGGCCGGCAACCGCATCGGCACGGCGACCCTCGGCAACGGCGGGTTCGGCGTGGCCGTCAGCGCGTTCGGCGGGTTCGCACGCAATAATGTCATCGGCACGAACGGCGACGGCGTCGGCGACGCCTTCGAGGGCAACGTCATCGTCGGCAACGCCTCCGGTGGGGTGCAGGTGTCCGGCCCGACGACGAACAGCACCGTCGTGGCCGGCAACCAGATCACGTCGAACAACGGCGACGGCGTCGTCATCAACGGCGCGCCGTCCGCCCGTGTCGGCACGAACGGCGACGGCACTGGCGACGCGGCGGAAGGGAACCTCATCTCCGGCAACGTCGGCCGCGGCGTGTTCGTGACCGGGGCGGCGGCGGCGACGGTCATCGCCGGCAACTTCATCGGCACGACCGCCACCGGCTCCGCGGCGTTCGCGAACGCCGGCGGTGCGGTGTTCGTCTCCGGCGCGGCGACGAACACGCGCATCGGTACGGACGGCAACGGCGTCGCCGACGCCGCCGAACGGAACGTCATCGGCGGGAGCGGTACCATCGTTACCGTCACCGGGAGTGGGACCTCGGGGACGGTGTTCGCCGGCAACTACGTCGGCGTTAACGCCGCCGGCACGGCCTCCCTGGGAAACTTCGGCAAGGGCATCGACGTTCGCGACGGGGCGACGAACACGCGGATCGGCACGGACGGCAGCAACGACGTCTTCAACGCGAACGAGCGGAACGTCTTCTCCGGCATCGGGATCGACGGCATCGTCGTGACGAACACGACGAACGCCGTCGTCGCCGGCAACTTCGTCGGTACGACCGCGGACGGGGCCGGGAAGCTCGGCAACGGCGGGACCGGCATCGCGATCCTCGAAGGGTCCACCAACGTCCGCGTCGGGACGGACGGCAACGGCGTCTTCGACGACCTGGAAGCCAACCTCGTCGCGAACAACGGCCAGGACGGGGTTTTCGTGGACGGCGGCAGTTTCAAGACGGCCGCCAACGTCCTCGTCGCCGGCAACCGGATCGAGGCGAACGCGGACAACGGCGTCGAGGTCGGGTTCCGCACCCAGGCCGTCCGCGTCGAGCGGAACGCCATCGTCGGCAACGGCGGCGGCATCCGCTCGGCCCCGATCCCGCCGTCCACCGCGTTCGGGAACGTCTTCTCGCAAAACCGCATCGTCGGGAACGCCCGGCTGGGCATCGACCTCGGCAACGCCGGCCGGAACCCGCCCGGCCCGGTCACGACGACCATCCCGAACCGCGGCATCAACTCGCCGGAACTGGTCGGCGTCTTCACGAGCGCGGGCACGACGAAGCTGACCGCGAACTTCGCCGGGCGGCCGAACCGGGCCTACCGGTTCGAGTTCTTCGCGAACGATGTCAACAACCCGATGACGACGCAGGCGGACGTGTTCCTCGGGTTCGTGGACGTGACGACGACCGCGGCCGGGACAGCTACGCCACAACTGACGTTCGCGAACGGTTTGTTGCCGACCGCGGCCTACCAGTTCTTCACGGCCACCGCGACCGACCTCGACCCGACCGACCCGGACGGCACGTCCGAACTCGGCACGCAAGGGGCATTCGTGCCGGCGGCGCTTCTCGACGTTGGCATCCCGCCGATTGAGGAAAACACGATCGCGATCCTCAAGGACGCCTCGGCCTTGCAGTTCACCGTCGGCAGCAACGACCCGAACGACATTTACGCCTTCACGATCACCACGACGGCCGGGTCCTTGTCCGTGGACGCCGCGGCGGCCGCCGCGTTCGGCGTGAACGTGTCGCAGACCGGGTCGCTCGTCCAACTCGGCGGCACTTCGACCGCCATCAACGACTTCCTTCTCTCCAGCGGGGTCCGGTTCGCCCCGCCCGCGTTCTTTAGCGGCATCGGCCTGGTTCGGTATCAAGTCACCGATTCCCGCGGCGTTACCGCGACCGCCGAGGCGACCATCGACGTGTTACCGGTCGCGGCCGAGCCGCTGGTGTCGGTCGCGTCCCCGGCGTTCGGGCAAGCCGGGGTTCCGATCCCGGTCTCGATCGGCATCGACCTCATCGACCGCGACGGGTCCGAAACGGTCCCGGTTGTGAACGTCCGCGGCATCGCCCCCGGCGTGACGTTCAACCGCGGGAACCTGTCCGCCGACGGCACGTTCTGGGAGTTGCCGGCCGACCAGCTCGCCGGGCTAACGGTCACCGTCCCGGTCGGCGGGCCGGGACTACTCGAGCTTACCGTGCAAACGTTCGCCGTGGACCGCGCCACCCTCACGTTCGGGGAGGAGACGAAGGTTTCGTCCGATGTCCTGCGGCCGCTGCGGATCGACACCCGAACCGCCCCGGTCGTCGAGTTGTTCGACGGCGCGTCCTCGTTCGAGGCCCCGCCGGGGAACAACGTCATCTTCCTGCCGGCGGCGCTGAGCGACCCGACCGGGGCGTCCACGGCCGGGTATGCGTACACCGTCCGGGTGGACCGCGGGACGATTTTCGTGGACCCGGTCTTCGTCGAGACGCTCGGCCTGACCGCGGCCGGCAGCGGCAGCGATCGGGTGACGCTCCGCGGCGACCTGCGGGTGATCGAGGACTACGTCTTCAACAACCTGCTGACGTACCCGCCGAACGGGTACAGCGGCGAGGTGCGGCTGACGGCCGAGCTGACCGCCCCGGACGGCCGCCGCGGGTTCGACTCGACAATCCTCCGCGCCCGGCCGGTGGCGACCGTCCCCGCGCTGTCGGTGCTGCACGCCGTCCGGGGGAATCCGGGCGAGGTCGTGCCACTTGCAATCGTGGTGCAAGAGACGCTCGACCGCGACGGGTCCGAAACGCTCGCGGTCCTCGTCACGGGCGTGCCGGACGGCGCGACCCTTTCCGCCGGGACGAACCTCGGCTCCGGGGCGTGGCAACTCACCCGGCCGCAGCTGGACGGGTTGACGATCCGCCTGCCGGTCGTCCCCCCGCCGCCGCCGGGCGAAACGCTCTCCCCGCCCGTGACGTTCGCGCTGACGGTTCGGGCGCGAATCGAGGACGCGGCCACGTTCCCGCTGCTCGGGCTGCCGCCGGAAACGGCCGTCGCAACCCGGCAGGCGGTCACGACGCTGGAGGTCGTGTTCGCCGCCCCGCTCGTCCGCCCGACCGTTTCGGCCCCGGCGACGTTCGACGCGGACGAGGACGGTAGCGCGTTGTTCCGGCGGGTCGTCCTGTCGAACGGGACCGTCCTCGACCGGTCGTTCCAGATCGCCGACCCGGACTTCGCCTCGAAGCCGAACGGCACGTACACCGTGTTCGTCCGCGGCGGCCGCGGGCGGCTCGACCCCCTCGCCTTCTCGGCCGGCGTGCCCGCCGGCGTCACGATCGCCGGGGCGGGCACGCCGGTGCTGACGCTCACCGGCACGCTCCCGGCCCTCAACGAGTTGCTGAAGGTCGGGGTGTCGAACTTCATCGGGGACAATTACAGCGGCGAGTCGGTCGTTACGGTGGACGTGATCGACCCGGACGGGCTTGGCGGCGGAAACGCCACCCGCGTCCGGTTCCTGCCCGACCCGGACGTACCGGACTGCGTGTACATCCCGCCGTTCGTCCGCACGGCCGTGAACGCACCCGTCCCCATCGGGTTCCTCGTCCCGCCGACGCCGGACACCGACGGGTCGGAAACGATCTACGCCGTCTTCGAGTTGCCTTCCGGGTCGGCCCTGTCGGCCGGCGTCTTCGACCCGGCGACGAACACTTGGCGCGTCGAGTTCGCCGACATCCCAGGGCTGACGTTCAACCCGCCGCTCGATTTCGACGGCCAGCTTTCGGTCTTAGCCACCGTGTTCGTCGAGGACCGGGCGGCGTTCCCGTCGTTCCCCGCGCCGAACGACAAGGCGGTGAACGTCGGCAGCGCGAGCTTCTTCACGCAAGTCACGGTCGCGACGCCGGACTACCCGCGGCTCGGCGGCCCGGCCCGGCTGACGATCTTCGAGAACGGCGTGACGCCGTCGGCTGCGGCGTTCGTCGGCCCGGCCGCGGTGACGCTCGCCGTCCCGACGGCCGTGGGCGGGGAAACCGCGACGCTGACCCTGCGCATCGCGGACGACTTCGACGGCCCGCTCGGCACGTTCGCCGTCCGCCCCGGCAACCCGGCCGCCGCCCTCGCCACCGGGGACGGCACGGGCGTCCTGACGATCACCGGCAGTCAATCGCAGCTCGCCGCGTTCCTCGCCGGCGGGTTCGACGTGGTACCTCGGCCGTTCTTCAGCGGCGAGGTCGCCGTCCGGGCCGAGGCCGTCAATTCGGCCTTCCAGTTCGACTTCGCCGATTACATCGTCCGCGTCCGCCCGGTCGCCTCCCCGCCGGAACTGACGGTCGCCGGCGGAAGCTCGGTCGAGGTGGAGTTGCCGGGCGGGGTCTTCACGGTTTCGCCCGGCTTCCTGGCCGCGACGCCGTTCCCGGACCAGGACGGCTCGGAGTTCGGGTCGCTCCAGTTCGAGATCGCCGGCGTCGCCGACCCGAGCCTGTTCGCCGTCACGTCGGCCCTGGGGAGCATCCTCCCGTCCTCGCCGGGCTTCTGGTTCACGTTCGGGACGGTCAACCCGGCCGACCTGCAGGCCGTACTGGACTCGATCACCGTCACCGCACCGCCGGGGTTCGTCGGGCGGGCCGAGTTCGTCGTCACGCAGTTCATCTCCGACTTCGCGCACTACGAGACGGAATGCGTCGAGGAGAACCCGTTCCTGACCGCGAGCGTGACGGTCGGGCTAAACTTCCTCGGCGACCTCGGCGTGAACGCCGCGACGGCGTTCGGAACCGAAGGGCTGCCGACCGACCTGGCGAACGTCCTGGACCTGATCGACCCGGCGGCCGCGCCGGGCCACGTCCACTTGCTGGAACTCTCGACCGGGAGCGGCACGATCCGCGTGAACCCGGCGTTCCTCCCGCCGGGCGTGAGCGTGGCTGGCAGTAACACGTCTTCGGTGCTCCTAATCGGTTCGCTGCCGGAGATCCAGGCGGCGCTGGACACCTTCGGCGCGATCGCGTTCGTCGCGGACGACCCGACGTTCGCCGGGGCGACGTTCATCGCCGTCACGTTCGCGAACACGTCCACGCCGACGGCCCAGGTGTTCGCGTCCCTCGGCGTCGTCATCGACCCGGTCGCCTCGACGCTGACGGCCGACGCGGACTCGTTCACGGTGCAGCGCGGCGAGACGGCCCCGGTGCGGATCGCGCTCCCGCCGTCGGCGGACGCGGACGGGTCGGAAACGGTCACCGTCTTCATCGACGACGTGTTCGGTTCGTTCAACCAGGGAACGAACCTCGGCGGCGGCCGGTGGCAGTTCAGCCCGGCGGAGCTGGCCGGCCTCGTGTTCTTCCCCGCCGTCGAAGGGTCGTTCACGTTCGTCGTGACGGTGCAGGTCACGGACACGGTGTCCCTGTTCCCGGTCGTACCGGGAACGAGCGAGAACGTGTCCCAGACCGTGACTTCCTTCGACGTGACAGTCATCCCGGACGTGACGTTCGACGGCGGCACGGTGGCGGAGAACAGCCCGGAGGGCACGGTCGTCGGGAAGCTGACCGCCGAGTCGCTCGTCGGGGCGCGGTTGACGCCGGGCGCGCTCTACACCTTCTCGCTCGTCTCCTCCACCGGGTACGACTTCACCGTCGATCCGGACGGCACGATCCGGGTCGGCACGGAAAACCCGGACTTCGAGGACGCGGCCCGGCGGAACTTCTCGATGACGTTCCTGATGGAACGGACGTTCGCGGGGCTGACGGAGCCGGTATTCACCGTCACCGTCCCGATTTTCGTGGCGAACTTTGCGGAGTTGCCGACGGTGATCGGGCCGGACCCGATCTTCAGCGTGGAAGACACCACGTCGGTCATCACCGGCCTGAGTTTCACCGCCCCGGAAGCGGTCGGCAACGTCTTTGTCACACTCTCAACGAACGGGGGGACCGGCTCGCTCCGCGTGAACGCCACGTCTCCGACCGTCACGATCCTCGACAACGGCATCTCGTCCATCACGCTGATCGGGGGCGTTGACGCGATCAACGCATTGCTCGCCGTGCCCGGCGCGTTGACCTACCGGCCGCGACAGCATTACGCCGGCGTGAGCACCTTCCTACCGATCATCGCCGATTTGGTGAACGATCTCCCGCCGCCGCCGTTCATCTCCTTCCCGACGTTACCGGTCGCGGACCCGGTACCGGCCCCCTTCGCCGCAGACGCGGGCGGCCCGGCGGGGACCGCGATCCCGCTCAACATCCTGCCGCCCGCGCTCGCCGACACGGACGGATCCGAAACGCTCAACGTCTTGATTGGCGGCCTCCCCGTCGGGGCGTCGCTCAGTGCGGGGTCCGCCCTCGGCGGCGGCGTGTGGCGGCTGTCGCAGGCCGAACTCGTCGGCTTGACGTTAACCCCTCCGCCCGGCTTTGCCGGAACGATCCTTCTCTCGGCGCAAAGCGAAGTGGTCGACTTTGTCGTCACCGACTTCGGCCCCCCCGCCTTCACCACAGCCGAAGACCAGTTCGTCTCACCCGGCCGACCGTTCGAGGTCACCGTTTTCTCGGCCACCGGCGTCACGCTCGCGCTCGCCGGCGGCGCGGTGGCGGAAAACAGCCCGACCGGGTCCGTCGCCGGAATCGTGATCGCGAACGGCGGTGTGGCCGGCGAAACCTTCGCGTTCGTCCTCGTCGCCGCGACCGGGTACGACTTCACCCTCGACGCCGACGGCACTGTTCGCGTCGGCACACAATCGCCGAACTTCGAGCTGCTATCGGCCGGCACGATCACCGTCCGGGCGACCGGCAGCTTCGGGACGACGCAACTGCAGACGTTCCCCGTCGGCGTCACGAACGTGAACGAGGCCCCCGCCGTCGGCGGCGTGAGCGTCCTCGACCCGACCGAGGACGCGGCAGTAACCCTCGGCCTGACCGTCACCGACCCGGACGCGGGGGGCGAACCGGTGCGGGTCACGCTCCGCGTCACGAACGGCGCGCTGTCGCTGCGGCCCGATCCGCTCGTCGTAATCGACGGGAACGGGACCGACTCGCTGACCGTGACCGGGCCGCTCGCCGTGCTGAACGCCCTGTTCCTCGCCGCCGGCGGCTCACTGACTTACACGCCGGCCGCGGACTACTCCGGGCCGGACGAGTTCGCGATCTTCGTCGATGACTTGGGGAACGCCGGCACGGGCGGGCCGCTCGCCGGGACGGCGACCCGGCCGTTCGCGGTGGTGGCGGTCGCCGACGCCCCCTCGCTGGCGGTTGTCGATGCCGTCGGCGAAGAAGGAAGTGCGATCCCGCTCGCGGTCGGCGGCGCGAGCCGGGACGCCGACGGGTCGGAGGTCGTTTCGTTCCGCATCGTCGGGCTGCCGGCGGGCTACACCCTGACCGCCGGGGTGCAGGACGCGGCCACCGGCGACTGGCTGCTGACGCGGGCCGACCTGGCGAACCTCCGGGTGACCGCCCCGCAGGACAGCGACGGCGGCGCGATCCCGCTGAGCGTCGTCGCCACCGCGGTCGAGCCGTCGAACGGTTCCGTCGCCGAGACGGTTCTACCGCTCGGCCTGACGGTCCGGAACGTCGCCCCGGCGTTGTCCGGGCTGACGGTCCCGACGACCGCGACGGCCGGGGAACTCGTAACCGTGGACCTCGGCCGGTTCGCCGATCCAGGACAGGAAGCGATCTGGACGGTCCGCGTCGTGTGGGGCGACGGCACGTCCGACGTTGTCGAACGCACCCGGGTAGGGCCGATCGGCACGATCGCGCACCGGTACGCGGCCGCCGGCACGTTCACGGTCCGCGTCGAGGTGTTCGACGGGACGGACACCGGGTCGCAAGAAACGACACTCGGCGTGCAGCTCCCGCCGCCCCCGCCCGTCAACCTGGCCCCGGTGCCGCGGGACGACGCCGCGAGGACCAGCTTCGAGACGCCGGTGGTGATCGACGTGTTGGCGAACGACGCCGACCCCGAAGGGAACCCGCTGTCCATCCTGAGCGTCAGCCCGCCGGCCAACGGGACGGCGGGCGTCGTCAACGGGCAGGTGCGGTACGTCCCGGCCGCCGGGTTCGCGGGGACCGACACGTTCGCCTACACCGTCGGCGACGGTCATGGAAACGAGGTGACCGCGACGGTCGTGGTGACGGTCGAACCCGCCCCGCCGCCGGCCAACCGCCCGCCGGTCGCCACGGATGACGCCGTGCAAACCGCCTTCGAGACGCCGGTGGTTCTCGACCTGCTCGCCGGCGATACCGACCCGGACGGCCACCCGCTCGCGGTGATCGTTACGACCCGGCCGGCCAACGGCACGTTGACGCAGACCGACGCGGGCCTCGTCTACACCCCGGACCTCGGCTTCGCCGGCACGGATTCGTTCGAGTACACGGTGAGCGACGGCCACGGCGGGACGGCGACGGCCCTTGCGAGCGTGCTGGTCGAGGCCGCGCCGCCGGTGACCCCACCGCCGGTCTCGCCGGCGGGACCGAGCTTGCCGCCGGTCGCGACCGTCCCGCCGTCGGTGTCGCCGCCTGTGTTGACGCCGCCGATCCCGTCCGTGGTCCCGACCGAGACGATGCTCGACCCCGTGCTGTCCACGCTCACGGGCGGCGGCGGCACCTCCACGCGGCCGCCGGCCGCCGGCCCGACCGAGCGTATCGCCGAAGTTGCCGCGCCGACCATCGGGCCGGGCGGCGCGGCCACGCCGGGCAACTTCACCGCGGCCGGCGAAATCGGCGGCAGCGGCGGGCCGGTGAACGCCGGATTCCTGGTCGTCGAATTCAACGACCCGTCGCAGCCCGTCCAGACGCCGGGGCGGTTGACGCTGGAAGCCAGCCCGGCTTCGTCCGGCAGCGGCCTCGGCGCGGCCGGCAGCTTCGGGCTGGCGACGTACCAGCCGGACCGCCCGCCCTCGACGGTCCTGCCGCTCGACCCGACCGCGCCGACGGCCGGTTTCGGCGAGTCCGAGGGGGAGAACCTCCAACTCATCGACCAGTTGTACCGCGACTTCGCCCCCGTCCCGTCGGCCACGAACGCCGCACCGCCGCCGATGCCGGTCGGCGAAGTGGCCCCGCCCGCGAATGCACCGGCGAAGGCGGACGTTAGGGGGGCGGTCCCGGACCCGCGGCGGGGTGGAATTGGTTTGGCCGAAGTCGTGTTGCTGGGGGCCGCGGCCGTCGCAGTCGCGCCGCTCGCGGACCGGTGGCCGACTCGCACGGACACCCGCCCGCGGTTCGCCCTGCGGCATTCGGACGAGGAGGAGTCATGAGCGAGAACACGACCGAGTACGACCCGCGGCAAGGGCAGGACCGGAAGGCGGACGAGTTTCCCGCGACCGTGAACATCGCGAACGAGTCGGACACGGACCCGGAGCCGTACCGGTCGCCGCCCTCGGTCGCCGCCGGGCCGTCCGCCATGATGGACTTCGGCGTCGGCCCGATGGGGTCGGAGACGGTGTCGTACCCGACCCGGTTCGGCGAGTACGAGCTGCTCGGCGAGGTCGCCCGCGGCGGCATGGGCGTCGTGTACAAGGCCCGCAAGCGGGGCCTCGACCGCGTGGTCGCACTCAAGATGGTCCTCGGCCTCCAGCAAACGGGCACGTCGGCCGCGCGGTTCAAGCAGGAGGCCGACGCGACGGCGAAGCTCGACCACCCGAACGTCGTCCCGATCTTCGACTACGGCGAGATCGACGGCCGGCTGTTCTTCACCATGCCGTTCGTGAACGGGCCGAGTCTGAAAGCGCTGGTCGAGCGCGAGGGCGTGCCGACGATCCCGAAGGCGCTCGCGCTGTTCGCCCAGATCGTGGCGGGCGTGGCCCAGGCGCACCGGCACGGCATCGTCCACCGCGACCTGAAGCCGGCGAACGTGCTGGTGGACCCGGACGGCCGGCCGCGGGTCGCCGACTTCGGGCTGGCGAAGCAGACCGCCGACGCCGACCGGCCGAACATGACCGGGACCGGGCAGATCATGGGCACGCCGGCGTACATGTCGCCGGAGCAGGCCCGCGACAGCAAGGACGTGTCCGCCGCCGCGGACGTGTACTCGCTCGGCGCGGTCCTGTTCTTCCTACTCACCGGCCGCGCCCCGTTCGTCAGCGAGAGCATCCCGGACCTGCTCATCAAGGTGGTGACGACCCCGCCGCCGCCGCCGAAAGAGATCAACCCCGCCGTCCCGGACGACGTGCAGGCCCTCTGCCTGAAGTGCCTGGAGAAGTCGCCGGCCGACCGGTTCCCGACGGCGATCGCGCTGGCCGCGGCGCTCGCGCCGATCGTCGATCGTTACCTCACGCCGTCCGGCGTCCACCGGCCGCAGCCGCCGTCGGCCCTCCTCGATTCCGCGTCGTTCGATGCCGCCAGCGCGACGCAGCTCCAGGAAACCTTCGCGGGGCGAAAGAAGGCCGCACGGGTCATCGTCTGGCTCGTCGCGGCGGGCATTCTCGCGCTCGTCGGCGTCGGGTTGGCCGTGGCGTTCTGGCCGGCCGGCCCGAAGCCGGTGGCAACCTCCACGAACAGGAGCGACGACGGCAGCAAGCCTGCGGCCCCCGACGCGTCGGCAACCACGCGGGCCGCAACGAAAACGCCCCCGGCAGTCGATGACAAGACGTGGCCCGCCCCGAAGGGCGATTTCGGCGTGTCGGTCGAGTTGGCCGCGAAAACCGCGGCCGACGCGAACGGCGTGCTGCAAATGGCGGCCGACACGCCGTTGGAACTCCGCCTTCGGGCGGACACGGACGCCTGGGTTTACGTCTTCGTCGTGGACGCGGACGACAACGCCGTGCTGATCTTCCCGAACGACCAGGAGGAGGACAACAAAATCTCCGCCGGCATCACGAAGGTCGTCCCGTCGAAGCCGAGCTACGCCCTGCGGACGACCCCGACCGTCGGCGACGGCGACGAGCGGGTGCGCGTCGTGGCGACGACGCGGGAGCAGTCCGAACTCAAGCGCGGCCAGCCGATCGGGAAGTACCGGGAGTTCAGGGATCGGGTGGCGAAGGACGAGCTGCGGCAGAAGCTCCGGCAGCTCCGCGGCATCGAGATCGTGCCGACGGCCGCCGCCGTCGGCGACCCCGCGAAGGCCAAGATCGGCGAGGCGGAACTCCGGTTCCGCGTGAAATGACCGGCCCACTTTGGTGACTCGACATGACCTGTATGTTCTCGCTCGTCGTGGCGTTGTGCGTTCCCGCCCAGGCGTCGGAAGACCCGCTCGCGGCGTTCAAGCGGGCCGAGGAACACTTCGCCGCCGACCGCCCCGCGCTGGCCGAGCCGCTCTACCAGGCCGCCCTCAAGGCGAAGGATGCGTTCACCGTCCGCCGGTCCTACGAGCGGCTCATGGCCCTCTACATCAAGTCGGCCCGCGCGGACAAGGCGGTCCGGATCGCCGGGCCGTTCCGCGAGTGGCTGAACAAGGTCGGCGACGCGGCCACGACCCGGCAACTCGATGTCGTCTGCGGCGAGTGCTACCTCGAACTCGCGCTCTACGACGAGGCGGAAGCGGCGTTCGCCGCGGCCCTGACGGGGAAGGCGGACCTGCTCGGCGACTTCACCCTCCGGGCGTACCGGGGCCGCGTCGAGGTCGCCCGGGGGCGGCGGACGGACGACGTGAGGAAACGGTGGCAGGAACTCGAAGACGCCGCGGCCGCGATCCGGCGGGCCGCCGGGCGGGACGGGGACGTGCCGTTGCGGATCGCGGCCGACCGCGAGCGGGCCGAGGCCGTCAACGCCCGCGGCGACGCGGCCCTGGCCCTGGCGCTTCTCGCCGAACTACCGGCCCTGCACGACAAGCTCGGCGACCCTCTCGGCCGGCGGGACACCCAGCGGCTGCGGGCGAACGTCCTGGCCGCGGGCGGCCGGTACGCGGAGGCGGTCCCGTTCTACCGCGAGGCGATTGACGTTCACAAACGGAACCGGCCGAAGCTGCAGATGGTCGTCGGCGACATCCTCGTGGACTGGTCCATTGCCGCGGCCGCGGCCGGGAAGCGGACCGAGGCCACGGACCTACGGACGCAGGCGGCGGCTGAGTACCAGGCGATCATCACCGCTTCGTCGGCAACGAAGGCCGACGCCGCCGACCCGGAGAGTGCGTTCGGCGCGTTCGTGAAGTTGCAACTGGTCACTAGCGCCGCCCGGCAGTTTCGCAAGGCACTCGACCTGTCCCGAGAGGCCGGGGAGCGGTGGGCCGGCGACCAGATCGTGGACGGCCGCCTGTCCCGAGATCAGGGCTTGATGGAGTTACTGACCGCTTCGTACCCGGTGGCCCGTGACTTACTTCAGAAGTCATTGAAGGAACTTGAGGCCGCCGACCCGCCGGACCTGCGGGCGGTGACGCTGGTGCTGACCAACCTTTCCGCCGCCGAACTGGCACTGGGTAACGCCGACGAGGCCGAGCGATACGTGGCCCGCTGCGACGAACTGTACAGAACCCGCGGACTTCCGGACGATCCCGTGCGGGCCTTAAACGAATACCACGCGGGCTGGGCTGCGATGATGCGGGGCGGCTTCGCCGATGCCGTCGCCCGGTTCCGAACCGGTCTGATCGTCTGCGACCGGGTCGGCGCGGGGACGGACCCGATCCGCTTCAACTTGTGGCTCAACGTCGCGATCATCTACAAAGAACAGGGGGAGTTTCCCGCGGCCTCGGGGGCCCTTGAGCAGGCGGCGAAATCGTTGGCCAAGTTCGCGGAATCCGGCGACATCACCGTCGGGTGGATCGCGGCCGTTCGGGCCTCGATCGAGTTGTACCAAGGCAAGCTCCGATCCGCGATGGCCCACGTTCCCCACATCGAGGCCGCGTGCGAGGCCAACGGCATTACCGGCGGCTACCTCGTCTCCACGGCCCGACACGTCCGGGCGAGGGACAAGCTGGACCGGCGGGATTTGACGGCCGCCGCCAAGATTTGGACCGAGGAGGCCGCCCGGCAGCGGAAGGAACGGGACGTACAACTCGACCGGTCACTCAACTACATGGGAATCGTTTCCGAACTGCAAGGCCGCGACACGGAAGCGAAAGCCTTCTTCGAAGAGGCTAGGTCGTTTCAGGCATCCCTCCGGCGGTGCCCGCCCGTGAACCGCTGCCTCACCCTCTGGCGCCTGTCCGTGCTGGCCGATAAGGCCGGAAATCGTGCGGACGCGAAGAAGCTGGCCGCCGAGGTGTTCGACGTGGCCGACCGCGCCCGGCTGAACACGTTCGGCGAGGCGGCCCAGCGGGCAGAGTTCTACTCGCAGTTCAATCCGGTTTTCGAGCAACTGGCCCGATGGCACGCCCGCGACGGCGAGGCCGACGGGCTGCTCCGCGTCATCACCCGAAGCCGGAGCCGCACGCTGCTCGATCAGGTACTGGCCGCGGGCGTCGATCCCCGCGACCGGCTGACCGGACCGGACCGGGAGACGCTGCTGCGACGCGAGGGCACGGTTCGTCAGCTGGTCTCGCAACTCCGGGCGAAGGCCCAGTTCCTCGCGGCCGACGACCCGACGGCGAAGGACGTGGTCGCGAAGCTGGACGCGGCACAGAAGGAGTACGCCGACGCCTGGCGGGAGATCGTGAACGCGGACCCGGTGACCCGCGCGCTCACGGACCGCGGCATGACCGACGGCACGCCGACCGGGTTACCGAAGGACCCCAACCTCCGCGGCACCGCCGTCCTGGCGTACATCGTCGGCCGCGACGAGAGCTACGCCGTGCTCTCCCTCGGAGGCGACCGGCCGGCGGAACTCTTCAAGCTGGTCGTTCCGCAACAGTTGGCCGAAGCCGTCGGCGACGTTCCGCCCGGCCGGCCGACCTACGTGGCGACCCGCCGCGGGATCGTCGTCGTGCCGCTACAACCGCAGCCCGAACAGCCGCCGCCGGCCGCCGGGCCGCGAATCCCGCTCACGGGCACGGCGGCGACTCGCCTGGTCGACCACTACCTGCGTCAAATCACGGACGAGGCGTTCACGCCGGCGCGGGGCATCGCGATCGTGCCGAAGTCGCCGGCCGGCCCGGTCAAGGCGGCGCGAGCCGAAACCCTCGGCGACGTGGCGCTTCCCGCGGCCCTCCGCGACCGGCTGCGGGCGGGCGGGGCCGAACGACTCGTCGTCATCCCGGACGGGGCGTTCCACAAGATTCCGTTCGAGTGCCTCGTCGTCTCGACGGCGGCGGGGCCGCGGTACGCCCTCGACGAACTTCCGCCGATGGTGTACGCGCCGTCCCCGGCCGTCTTGGCCGCGGTGATGGCCCGGCCGAAGCCGACCGGCCCGACGACGCTCCTGACCGTCGGCGACCCGGCCTACGGGCAGGGCGGGAAGGCCGATGACAACAAAGTCGCCCGGCGGGACGCGGGGGCGATCAACTTCCGCGGCTCCTTGCCGCCCTTGCCGTTTTCGTCCGTCGAAAGCCGGCGGATCGGTGAGGTGTTCGCGAAGGAACAGGTCACGTCGCTAGTCGGCGATCGGGCGACGGAGAAGGCGGTCGTTGGGGCGATGGCGGATAAGCGGTTCGTCCACCTCGCGGCCCACGGGTTCGCGGACGAGCGGTTCGGCAACCTGTTCGCGGCCGTCGCGCTCGCCCCGCCGCAAGGCGGCGCGAGCGTGGCCGACGACGACGGCTTCCTCTCGCTGCACGAAATCCACCGGCTGAGGCTGACCGGCTGCGAGTTGACGGTGTTAAGTGCCTGCACCACGAACGTCGGCCCGCAGCGGCCGCTCGAGGCGGGCGTTACGCTGGCCGGGGCGTTCCTGTGTGCCGGGTCGCGGCGGGTGGTGGCCAGCTGCTGGTCGGTGGACGACCAGGCGACGGCCGAGATGATGGCGACGTACTTCAAGCTGGTAAAGCCCGGACGGCCGGGCGGAATGCCTTACCCGGAAGCGATGAAGGCCGCCCGGCTCGCCGTCCGCAGCACCCGCGGCTGGGAGTCGCCGTTCTACTGGGCCTCGTTCGTGTTCGTCGGCGCGCCGGACTGACGGCCCGGAAATGACGCGACCACTCCGTTCGGAGTGGTCGTTCGAGTAGCGGGGGCCGGGTTTGAACCGGCGACCCATCGCTTATGAAGCGATTGCTCTAACCACTGAGCTACCCCGCCCGCTCCCTGAAGTTTATCGGCCGATCCGCGGCCGACAAGACGCCGTCAGTCGAGGTAGACGAACTCGTTCGCGTTCAACAGTAACAAGGCGTACCGCGCCAGGGCCTGCTCGTCGGTCAGCCCGAACTTCTCCTTCAACTGGCCCACGAACGCCGCGTCCTTCTGCCGCTCCGCGTCGGTCGGCACACGGGCCGTCGTCAGCCGGATCGCGCGGTCGATCTGCTGCTTGAGGTCGCCGTTCTCCTTCGATAGCCGGGCGGCGAACGCCGCGGCCATCTCGTTCGTGAACTCGCTGTTCAACATCCCCAGGGCCTGCGTCGGAACCGTCGTCGTGTACCGCACCGGGCAGCTCGAGTCGGTGTCCGCTTGGTCGTGGTTGATCAGGATCGGGACCTGCAGTGATCGCTTCACGCTCGCGTACACGCTCCGGCGGTTGCCGGCCTCGTGGGTCTGCGGGTCGTAGCCGCCGCCCCGCGTCTTCAGCCACCCCTGGCCGGGAACCGACTGCCCGGCCAGCACCTCCTGGGGAATCTTCGGGAACACGCTCGGGCCGAACATCTCGGACTTCAGCTTACCGCTGACGCTCAGGATCGAGTCGCGGACTTCCTCGGCCAACAGCCGCCGCATGTTGAACCGCCAGAACAGCGTGTTCGCCGGGTCGGCGGCGAGGGTCTTCTCGGCCCCGGCCGAGGACATCTGGTACGCCTTCGAGGTCATGATGAGCCGGTGCATCCGCTTCAGCGTCCAGGCGTCGCCGGCGGCGGACCAGGGCTGCCCGGCCGTCGGCTCGACGAACTCGCGGGCCAGCCAGTCAAGTAGTTCCGGGTGCGTGGCCGGCTCGCCGAGTTTGCCGAAGTCGCTCGGCGACGGGACGATGCCGCGGCCGAAGTGGTGCTGCCAGACGCGGTTGACCATCACCCGCGCGGTCAGCGGGTTGTCCTTCGACGCGATCCAGTTCGCCAACACCGTGCGGCGGCCGCTCGTCCTCGCGCCCCGCTTGGCCGGCGCGATGGCCGGGTCGGGCACGCCCAACACGGTCGGGAAGCCGGGGGGGGCGACCTCCTTCTCCTTCGGGGCGTGCGGGTTGCCACGGGCGAGGACGTGGACCGGCGGCGGCGTCGGGTCGCAGTTGTTGACCGACAGCGCGAACACCTGGTTCGGCAGCGGCTTGTTCTCCAGCTCCGTCCGCTCCCGTTTCAGCCGGTTGTACGCCTTACGTTGGTCCTCGGTAAAGTGCTTCGGCAACTTCGCCACCACCTGCGGCCGGTCGATCCCCTCGGCCGCCCGTTGGTCCTCGGCCGGGAGCGTCTTGATCGCCTCGTCCTCGATGGCGACCATCTCCTTCATCAAGTCGGCGATCTTCGCCTTCCGCTGGTTTAACTCGCCCTCGTACCCCCGCCGTTGCTCGATCGCGGTGATGTCAGTCGTGTTGGTACTCGACATCGTGCCGCGTGTGTCGCTGAACGGGCGGACATCGCGGAAGAACGCGACGAGCTTGTAGTAGTCGGCCTGCGGGATCGGGTCCTTCTTGTGGTCGTGGCAGCGGGCGCAGTTGAGCGTCATCGCCAGGAACCCTTGCCCGGCCACCGTGACGAGGTCGTCGTACCCGTCGTACAGGGCCTGCTTCCCGTCGGCCGGCTCGTCGTCCCACAGGCCGAGGCGGTAGAAGCCGGTGGCGATGATCGCGTCCGCCGACTCGCCAGGGAGTTCGTCCCCGGCCAGTTGCTCGCGGACGAACTGGTCGTAGGGCTTGTCCGCGTTGAAGCTGCGGATGACGTAGTCGCGGAACCGCCACGCGAACGGCTTCGGGCCGTCCCGCTCGTACCCGTTCGTCTCGGCGTACCGGACCACGTCCAGCCAGTGCCGGCCCCACTTCTCGCCGTAATGCGGGCTGGCGAGCAACTCGTCCACGAGCTTCGCGAACGCCGTCGGCGACTTGTCCTTCACGAACGCCTCGACCTGTTCCGGCGTCGGCGGCAGGCCGGTCAGGTCGTAGTACGCCCGGCGGACGAGCGCGACCTTGTCGGCCGGGCCGTTCGCCGTCAGCCCCTTCGCGTCGAGCTTCGCCCGGATGAACGCGTCGATGGGGTTAGTCGCCGACTTGTCGCGAACGTCCGGGACCGGCGGCCGGACCACCGGCTGGTACGCCCAATACTTCTTCGCCTCCTCGGTCACGACGTTGCCGCGTTCCGGCGCGGCCGCTTCCGCCTTGCCGAGGTCGGCCGCGGAGACGGGGAGTTGTTCCTTAACCCACTTAGTCAGCGTCGCGATGTCCGCGTCCGGCAACTTCCCGCTCGGCGGCATCACGTCGCCGCCGTCGGGCCGCTTGTTGTTGACCGCGAGTAAAAGCAGGCTCTTCTCGGGCGACTTGAAATCCACCACCGACCCCGTGTCGCCGCCGGCCACCGTCGCGGACCGGGAAGCCAGGCTTAGCCCGCCCTTGATCTTCTCGCCGGACCCGTGGCACTTGAAACAGTGCTTCTGGAGCAGCGGCTTCACGTCCTTCTCGTAGAAGGCGACCTGGTCGGCGGTGAACTTCGGCGTCGGCTCGTTCGCCGCTACGGGAACGCACGTCGCCAGGACGATCAGCAGGGTGGTCGAACGGACAGAGGCCGGCATGTGGTCGAACCCTGAAAACGTGAGGGCAGTGGCGGGTCGGGGCGAATTACTCAGGAAAGCTAATTTATCCTATCCCTATTCTGATGACTCTTCAAGATAAATAGTACCACTTGTTTTCGCCGTCAGGCACTTCGTTCGATTCGGGCGTGTAAACTTTCCTTCCAACTCATTGAGAGCTCGCCGACCGCGAGCAGTTCCGCGGCCGCGACCGTGTCGTTTTTCATGTGATAGAAGACGCGGTTGGCACGGTCGATGGTCCAGTCCGGGTTCGGCCGTCGCTCGAGGACGACCGGCATCCCGGCTTCGACGACTCCGGCCAGTTTGATGCGAAAGTACCACCCGGACCGGCCGGTCGTAACGACCATCGCGGGGAGGTTCTTGATCCGCCATCGGCGGGCCAGCTTCCAGCACGGCTGCCGCGGTTGCGATACCTCGAACACACACGGGCCGATCCGCCACACGTCACCGACGCAGACGCCGGTTTCGGTCAGGTTCGCGACGGTGAAGTTCTCGCCGAACGCGCCGTGGGGCATCCGCGGGAGTTGCAGCTCGCTCAACCAACCGGAGTAGTGGTCGGCCGAGTACGCGAGGACGGCCTTGTCCGGGCCGCCGTGGTTTTCGAGGTCGGCCTGCCCGTCGCCGACGACGTTCGACCACGTCACCTCAACGGGTCCGGTGACCGGTTCCTTGAAGAACCCCGTGGTCCACGGCCGGTCCATCGGGTCGGCGGCGGCCTCGCGGCCGAAGGTTTTCGGCAGGCTGACTTGGATCGAAACCAGTGTGGGGGACATGCCGCCATTGTAGGCGGTCAGGCGGCCTTCAAGCCGGGCAGCCGCTTCCACCACGGCTCGTCGGGGACGTGCGGCTTCAACTCCGGCTCCGGCTTCTTCACCGGCTTCTTCTCGTCCTTGACGGCCTTCTTCTCCGGCCGCTCGGCCGTGACGACTTGCATCAGCACGCCGAGTAGTGTCGCGACAACGACCGCGCCGTTAACGGCCGTGGTGTTCTGGGCGACCCACTTCACGGAGTCGTAACTGGCGGAAGTTTGGGCCAGCGCGAACGCGGCGTGCCAGGAGAGGACGACGCCGAAGAAGCTCATCAGAATCATCGTCCAGAGCCGGTAGAGCAGCACGCCGAACAGCCCGCCGGCGAGGAAGACCGCCCACAGCTCCTGCCCCTGCGGGAACAGCGACTGCGCCGCGAGCCAGAGGCCGGTGCCGCCGGCGACGAACGAGAGGATTTTCGCCAGCTCGATCGCCAGCACGCCGCCGGCGAACGCGAGCAGCAGGCCCATCACGAGGATTTGCCCGCCGGCCGCGCGGCCAGAGGTCATCCCGATGACGCCGGCGAGGGTGGTGAAGCCGAACACGACCCAGAACCGGTGCCACCGCCAGCCGAACCCCCAGAGAAGGAAGCCGACGAGAATGAGGAAGACGCCCGCCCCGACGGACAGCCCCTTGAGTTCCGCGATCACGTCCGGCGAGATGAACGTCATGGCCGATTCCGTGCGGAGGTGCATTCCGAGGCGCACTGAATTTTCAGGCTACAAGCAAGGTACTCGCCCTCACTGTTACTCGTCAAGAAACCTGTGTGCCCTTTCGCCCGGTTCCGGCGAAATACTCGCCGCGGTGTCGGCTTCTCCGTCAGGACGGGACGATCTGGACCAACACGGACCGCGTGCGGGGTCCGTCGAACTCGCACAGGTAGACCCCTTGCCACGTCCCGAACACCGGCCGGCCGTCCTCGACGACGAGCGTGACGCTGCTGCCGAAGAGGCTCGCGCGGACGTGCGAGTCGCTGTTCCCCTCCGCGTGGCGGAAGCCGCGCACGTCCTTCGGGACGTGGTGGTTCAGCCAGAGCAAGATGTCGTGAACGACATCCGGGTCGGCGTTCTCCTGGATCGTGACGCCGGCCGTCGTGTGCGGCACGAACACGACGCAGAGGCCGTCCCGGACGCCCGACTCGCGGACGGCGGCGGCGACCTCGGCCGTGATCTCGACGAACTCGGCGCGGGAATTGGTGGGGATGCTGAGTCGTTTCATGGTGTTAGCGCCTCCCGGACGGGCGACTTTCGGCCGTGGGGCTGTTTTAGTCCGCCGGGTGATTCTCAGCGGGAGTTGATGTACAATCGGCTGCGATGTCCCGCCGCGCGGGACGCCCCGAGGCTCAAGGCTCCCGCCATGTCCAAGATTCTGCTGGTGGACGACAACGACGAGCTGCGGCGGGAGTTGGAGCGGATTCTCGCCGCGGCCGGGCACGCCGTCGTCCACGCCGGGGACGGCAAGGAGGCGCTCGATGCCGCGGCGTTGGACGCCCCGGAGGTGGTCATCACCGACGTTCACATGCCGGAACTGGACGGCATCTCGCTGGTCGCCGCGTTGAAGCAAGAGTTGCCGACCGTACCCGTGCTGGTGATGACGGAGTTCGGCAGCGAGGAACTCGCCGTCCGCGCCCTGCGGGCCGGGGCGTCGAACTACCTGCCGAAGCGGAACCTCGCGCGTGACGTGCTCGAAGTCCTGGACGAACTGCTTTCGGTGGCCGCGTCGCAGGCGCAGCAGGCCGTGTTCCTCGGCCGGATGACGGCGGTGGAGCACGAGTTCGTCCTCGAGAACAACCCGGACCTGGTCCCGCACGTCGTCTCGCACGTCGAGTCAATGATGCGGCAGATGCGGCAGTTCGACGACTCCGCGCGGATGCAGGTGGGCGTCGCCGTCCACGAGGCGGTCACGAACGCCATCGTTCACGGGAACCTCGAAATCAGTTCCGAGTTGAAGGACGGCGACTGGGACGTGTACCACGAAACCGTGGCCCGGCGGGCGACGGATGCGTCCTACCGGGACCGGCGGGTGACGATCACCGTGCGGGCCACCCGCGAGCCGACGCTCCTGATCCGCGTGAAAGACGAGGGGAACGGGTACAACCCGGCGAAACTCCCGGACCCGACCGACCCGGTGAACATGGTGAAGGGCTGCGGCCGCGGGCTGCTGCTGATCCGCACGTTCTTCGATTCGGTAACCCACAACCCGAAGGGGAACGAGATCACGATGGTCAAGCGGGGGAAGGCCGGCTGACGGCCCGTCACCTCGGTAGCGCGGCCGCCTGGTCGATCCAGCCCGTCGCCCCGCCCGGCACTTCGACCTGAACCCATCCGCCTCGCCGGCCGACCTCACGCAGCTCCGCTCCCGCCGGCAGCGGCTCGACGATTCGGGTCGGGTACGTCGGGCCGTTCCCTTTCCGGAGCGTCGTTTCCGCGGACAGGATGATGACCGGGGGCGGGTCCGGGATCGAGACTTGCCACGCCATTACGGCCGCCGCGAGGAACCCGATCAGCCCGACGCCCGCGACCGGGATCGCCCACGGCGGCCGGGCCGTTAGCCGCTTCGCGAGGCCGGTCACGAGCAGCAGGCCGAACACCGCCGCGGCGAAGAAGCAATCCCACGGCGACACGCGATGGCGGAGGCCGTCCGTCGGGTCGGGGCGGACCCGCGACCGCGGGTCGAGCGGGTCGGGATACCGGATCGTCTCGCGGATCGCGCGGAGGTCTTGTTGAAGTTCGGCGTCGTAGGGCGCGAGGGCGAGGCCGTCGTGAATCGCCGCGACCGCGCGGGCCGTGTCGCCGGCCAGGACGTGGGACCGCGCCCGCGCGAGGGCGAGCCGCGGCGTCGCGGGGTAAGCCCCGGCCGTCTCGAACGCGGCCGCGGCCGTCCGGAAGGCGGTGCGGGCTTCGGCCGCGTCCTCGCGAGACGCCACGCCCGCGCGGAACCAGTCCGTCGCACTGCGACCCGCTTCCGCGACACCCGTGCTGACGAGAAGAATCAGGCCCACGGCCGGTGCGATCATGCCAAGCCCTCCCAGCGGAGGACCAACTCGCGGGCCTGCCCGACGACGGACATTCCGCCGTCCGTCGGCCCGCCGAACCGGGCGGCGTCGCACTTGCGAAGAAGTTCCACCACGGCGACCACCCGCTCCTCCGGGACGTTGCCGGCCCGCATCGCGGCCTCCACGTCACTCGGCACGGCCGGGCCAGCGGGCAGCCCGAACCGCTCGACGAGGTAGTTCCGCAGTACCGCCGCCGCCCGGGCCGGCGGGTCGGCCGAGCGCCCCGCGCTCGCCAACCCGTCTAGCGCCCGACGCACCGCGCGGTTCCGACGGAGCGCCGCCAGCCGCGTACCGTCCGGGTACGCCCGCTTCCAAACGGCGACCCACACGACGCCGATTACACTCAAGGCTGCGACGAGGCCCAACCAGTGTCGCCAATCGGGCGGCGCGGGTCGGGGCTTGAGAAGGTCGTCTTCGCTCGGAATCTGGAAGAACCGCTCCGGCGCTTCCAGCGGGACGGGAGCGGCGGCCGACATTTCGCGCGGTCGAACCTTCAGCGGAATCTCGTCGAGGTACTTCGTTGCCAGTTTTTGGCTCGCCGGCGAGTAGTATCCGAAGGGGATTTCGGGCACGGCCGTTTCGCCCGCTTCGCGGGGGTAAAGGCGGTACGCGAACGTCACGCGGTTCGTGTCCGACCCGTCCGGGCCGTTAGTGATCTGTCGGAAGCGAGCCTTGAACGTCGGGAAGCTGCCGAGGTCGGGCCGGCGGACGCGGTGCGGGTTCGCGACGCCGGCGATCGTGAGTGTCAGCGTCACGCCCCCGTCAACCGTCACGTCGGTGGGCGTCGCGGCCCAAGTCACGGCGAAGCCCGGCCCGGCGACGGCGTTGTAGAAGTTCGGGGCCGACTGGTAGATGGCCGGGGCGTCCTCGGCCGCCGCCGCGGGCGCGAACAGCACGACCAATAGTATGGCCCTACCAGTCGCGCACATTCGGCCGCTCCGGTCCCGCCCGCAGTTGTTCGTTCTGTCGCCGGGCCGCCCGCAGCCGCGCCTCCGCCCGGTCGAGCAGCCGGGTCGTGTCCTCCGGGGACAGCTTCTGCGGCGTGGCGTCGTCGCTCACCACGGGGGCGGTCCCCGCGCCGGGTTGTTGCTGGTTCGACCCCGGCGTCTGGGGCGGGTTGCCCTTCGCCTGTTGCGAACCGGGCCGGGGCGTTCGCGTGTTCCCGTTACGTTGTTCCGTCCCGGTCGGGTCGTTCGCCAGCTCCTCGGCGTTCGGCTCCTGCGGGCGGGTACCGGGCGGCTCCTCGTCGAACTGCTCGTTCGGGGTGGGCGGCGTCTGCTCTTTGGCGCGGGCCTCGTTCCAGAGTAACTTCGCGAGTTCGAGGTTGTGCCGGGCGTCGAGCGCGAGTTGGCCGTCCGCCGGAGCCGCGTCCAGGCACTGCTCGAAGCACGACACGGCGGCGCGGAGCAACTTCGCGTCCCCGCCGCGGCTCACGAGGCAGACGCCGCGGTTGTAGAGGGCCTGCACCCGGCGCTGCGGCGGGATCGCCCGGTCCTCCAGGCAGCGGAGGTAATCGAGTTCCGCGCCGCGGTAGTCGCCGAGGGAAAACGCCAGCGTCGCCCGGTTGAACGCAATGAGGCCGGGGTCGTCGCTCCGCTCCTCGGCGTGTTGAAAGAGCAGATCGGCCGCCGCGGCGTCCCCCTTGCGGACCGCGGCGTTCGCCGCGCGTAGGAGATCGACCGGCGTTCCCTGCCGCGGGGTGAAGCCGACCGCCGCGACCGCGCACAGGCTGAAAACGACTCGTCGCATGTTTCGATTGTAACCGCTACCGCTCCCGCCACCACACGAACAGGAGTAACAACCCGGCCGGGGCGAGGAACCAAGCGTACCGCTCCTTCGGCTGCGGCAGCCGCTCGTCGCCGACATCGCGGGTGGCGTTCGACTCGATCTTCGCCCGATGGAATTCGTCGAGCCGAAGTTCCTCGTCACGGGCGGGGAGGTACGCCCCGAGCGATTCGTCCGCGATGGTCTTCGCGACTTCCTCGTGCAGCCGCGTCTGGATCGGCACGCGCACGCCGTCCTTGCCGAGGACCTCCAGTTGCTCGCCGTCGCGAATAATCAAAGATTCCCTCGCCGGGTCGCCGACGCCGACAACGTGAACGGGGACGTTCGCAGCGCGGGAGACGGTGATACCGATTCGCCACTCGCGGTCCTCGGCCGGGTCGTCGCCGTCGGTCACGAGCAAGATGTCCTGAAAGCCGGGGAACCGCGGGTCGTGGGCGGCGACGGCCGCTTCGAGCGCCGCTCCGATCCGCGTGCCGGAAACGGCGTCGTCGTCGGCCGGGCGGGTTTCGGCGGGCGGGACGGTCGCGTCGAGTTCGCCGAGCTTGAAGTCGAGGTGGTCGAAGTCCGTCGTTAGCGGGACGAGCAGCTTCGGCCGCGCCGCGAAGACCACGACCGCAACGCGATGCCCGCCGCGGTTTCGCAGGGCGTCAACCAACTCCCGCGTCCCGGCGACGGCCGCCTGCCACCGGGCCATGCCGCCCCGTACGTCCTCGGCCCACATGCTGCGGCTGAAGTCGAGGACGACGACGAGGTCGCGGCCGACGGCGATGCCGCGCTCCTCGCCCTGGCCCCAACGCGGCCGTGCCACACTCAACGCGAGCAGCAACCAGACCAGGACCAACGCGAATGCTGTTAGCCGATGCGCCCGGTACGGCATCGTCTGAAGGGCGGCGACCGCGCCGAGCCGGCCGAGGGCCGCGAGCCGCCGCTGCTGCCGGCGGCGCGGTAGCCACGCGAGCAAGGTCAGTGCGAGCGGGACGACAGAGAGCCACAGCCGGTCCGGGTGGGCGAAGCGGACGCGCGCCAGGAACTCGCGGGCGTCGTTCAGCCACGCGCCGACACCAGTTTGGAACGCGAGAAGGTCGAGGCTCACGGCACGCGCCTCCAGACCGTCGTTTCCGTGATGACGAGGAGGGCGAGGCCCGCGAACGCGGCGGCCGTCAGCCACGGGAAGAGTTCGTGGTAGCGGCGGTAGTTGAAGCTGACGATCGGCCGCCGTTCCAGTTGGTCGATGGCCCGGTACACATCGCGAAGTTCGCGGCCGCCATTCGCGGTGAAACTGCTGCCGCCGGTGATGTCCGCGACGGCCTTCAGCACCTCGCGGCCGGCCTCCCGTTGGCGGCGGTCCTCCTCGTTCGCGTCCGGCTTCGGCTCGCCGCCGCAGTCGATGGTGTGGACCGTGACGCCGAGGTTGGCCGCCAACTGCGCCGCCTGCCGGGGCGTGAACGGCGCGTCCTGGCCGTCCTTCGCCGCGTTGTGCTCGCCGTCGGAGAGAAGGATCATGACCCGCTTCCGGTCCCCGCCCGCCTTCAAACGGATCAACCCTTCCGCGATGGCGTCGCCGACGTTCGTGCCCGAATCGAGGCCCGCCTCCTTCGGCTTCTGCCCCGCGAGCACGTCCAGCAAGACCGTGTGGTTGAGCGTGAGCGGGCACTCCGTGTGCGGCCACGCCGCGAACGCGACGAGGCCGATCTCGTCGCCGGACCGGCCCGCGAACGTCTCGCCGTCCGGCGTCGTCCCGCCGCCGACGAAGAACTGGAACGCCCGCTTCGCCGCCTCGATGCGGGCAACTGGCGGGCCGTCGGTCGCCCACGGGAAGTCCGTTTCGGCCATGCTGCCGGACACGTCGCAGACGAAAAGGATGGCGATCCCTTCCGTCGGCAGCCGGGTCGAGCGGTCCGGGAACCGCGGCCCGGCGAGCGCCGCGATCGCGCAAAATAGGATCAGCCCGCGCAATCCGGCGGACAGCCACCGGGCCGCCGTCGCCCGACCGGTCGGCAGTCCTGCCACCGCGGCCGCGTACCGCAGCGCGGGCTTCCGGCGGCGCAGCCACCACCAGACTACCAACGGCGCGACCGGCAGCAACGCGAGGAACCACGGCGACGCGAACGACATACCCCCACGATACACCCGCCCGCCGGAACCGGCGAGAATCCTGTTGCATTCGGTTTTCCGAGTCGCTATGGCCGGGTCGGGGAACATCACACCACGGCAGACGCGCTATGTCCACGGCCCGGCGGGTCGCAGGCCCCTTGTTTTGCGCCCATTTGCTCGCATTGGTTACGTTGGCGGGCGGGTGTGCCTACCTGCGTCAAGGGAACGAACCGCCGGACGACCTGCTCCGACGGCCGTGGAAAGAGCCGGGGAGTGAATCCGTCACGCTCCCAGAGACGGACAAGATCGTCATCGACGGGTTGGCCGCGCAATTCGCCGCGGCGACGCCGATTCCCGCCGCCGGACCGCAACGGCCCCTCAACATCCTCGCCCTCTCGGCCGGCGGGAAGTACGCCGCGTACGCGGCCGGCGTGCTGAACGGCTGGACGGCCCACGGCACGCGGCCGGAGTTCGACATCGTCACCGGCGTCAGCAGCGGCGCGATCGTGTCGCTGTTCGCGTACCTCGGGCCACAATACGACGAGAAGCTGAAATGCTTCTTCACTCAGTTCGACCAGGCAGACCTGTTCCGCTTCCGGCCCGTGCGGAACCTCATCCTCCACGGGTCGATGGCGTACCCGACCGGGCTGAAGCGGATCATCGAGGAGGAGATCGACGAGGCGACGCTGGCGGAAATCGCGGCCGCCCACCACGCCGGCCGGCGGCTGTACCTCGCGACGTTGAACGTCCACACGAAGATGCCCGTCTTTTGGGACGTGGGCGGGATCGCGAGCAGCGGTCGGCCCGACGCGCTCGACCTGGTCCGCAAGGTCATGCTCGCGGCGACGGCCGTTCCCGGCCTCCTCCCGGCCGTCGAGTTCGACATCGTCGTGGACGGCGTCCACTACAAGGAACTACACTCGGACGGCGGGCCGGTCACGCAGACGTTCGTGAAGTTCGGCCCGCACCGTTGCCCGCTACCGGGGACGAAGTGGCTGGCCGGGTCGCAGCTCTACTGCCTCGCGGCCGGCAAGATCGACCCGGACCCCGTGCCGGGGCGGATGGGCGTCGTGAAGAGGATCGGGGCCAGCGTCTCGGCGTGCCTGTACGCGCTGTACAAGGTGGAACTCTTGAAGTTGTACGCCCTGTGCGTCACGTCCGGGATGCAGTTCAACCTCGCCTCGATCCCCCAGGACACGAAACTGGACGTAGTCAGCACGCGGATCAAGGCGAGCGAGATGCGACCGCTGTACGACCTCGGGTATCGGCACGCGGTCGAGGGGAACGTCTGGCGGCAGGCCCCGCCGGGGGCGGTCACCGGCGACGAGGTCGAGCCGCGGGCCGGCACGACGTTCCGCACACTCTGGTGAGCGGTCAGTCCCGCGTCTTGCGGATGAAGTCCCAGACGCGGCCGCGGAGCTGCTCCGGCATCGCGTCGATTTCCTTCTCGTCGAGCTTCTTGTCCCCGTTCGTGTCGTACTTCCCGAGAAGTGCCGTGAACCGCTCGGGAATGGCCAGCCCGTCCTTCGGGATCATCGGCTTCTCGTCCGCCTTGAACGGCTCGACGCCCTCGGTCGCCGTATCGACGAGGTACTCGACGTACCCCAGGTGCATCTCGTCAGACGTTTGCGGCCCCCACCGGACGAGCCGCGTCGGGTCCGGGTTCGCCGGATTCTTCTCGCTGTTGTCGTACCAGACGGTGAACGTCAAGGTCGCGCCATTCGGCACACGCACCGGCTCGGCGAACACGTACCGTAGCTGCCAGTTGAAGTCGTAGTGCGGGATGTCGAGGAGCGTCGTCGTCTTCCCGTCCGGCGTTGTCATCTCGTACCGGCACGCCTTGCCGCGGACGTGCATGTGCGGCATTAGCGACCGCACGACGATGTCCGCGGGAACCTTGAGCTTGCCGACCTCCTTGTGATTACCGTCGCCCGGCGGGATGCGGATGCCGGGTTGCATGACCGCCCCGACCTTGACGGCGTGCTTCGGCGGCTGCTTCGCGAACACGAACCCGACGCGGGTTTGGTCCTCCGTCGCCTCGCCGTTCGGCGTGTAGTGAATTTGGAACCGTAGCGTCGCCCCCTTCGGCAGCTTGCGGGCGAAGCCGGGCGGCAGGACGACATGGCCGTTGCCCGGCACGTAGGCGGCGAAGTAGCCTTGGCGCTCGTCGTCCACGTTCGTTTCGACTCCGACCCGCGCCCCGGGGAGCAGCCGGCCGAGGCCCTTCTTCGGGATGACGTGAACGAGGACGTGGTGGACGACCGCCTTCGCCGTCGGCCGTACCTCGTAGGCTTCGACCCACTTGTCCTCGTCGAGGTTCGTCTCGACGATCACGTTCTGGTACGGCATCGTGCCGGTCGCTTTCACGGCGATCGGCTTCCCGATCTGGAAGATCGCGTCCGGCTTGCCGATCTGCCACTCGGCCGGCCACGCCCGCGGCCGCGGGGCGTCGAACTCGTTCCCCTTGGGCAGGTCGGACTTCAGCCACGCGAGCAGGTCGGCCTTGTCCGCCGTCGACAGCGAGCGGTCGTTCACGAACGGCGAGTGCTCGCCCGCGTTCGGCTCGGCCGCGAACCACGGCGGCATCGTCCCCTTGTCCACGACCTTGCGGATCGTGCCCTTGTGCGACACCACGTCGTCGTAGGATTCGAGCGCGAACGGCCCGACGCCGCCGGCCCGGTGGCACGTCTGGCAGTTCTCTTGAACGATCCGCGAGACGCGGTTGTGGTACGTCACCGCCGTCGTGGCCGTCGGCTTCGCCAGGTCGAGGCTGCACCCCGGCGCGGTGGTCGCTTGCACGTCCGGCTTCTTTTCCGCGAGCAGGGAATCGAGCGCGTTCTTCAGGAAGTGCGTCTTCGGCGCGTCGAGTTGGTAGCCGACGCCGTACTGGTCATCGACGGCCCCGCGGTACACGACCGTCCGGGCCGAATCGAGGACGACGACTTCCGTGGTGCTGGTGAACCCGAGCGTCGCGGCGAGCTGGCCGTTGGTGTCGTGGACGTAGCGGCCCTGGAACGGGTTGGTCGGCTTGTCGGCCTTCGTCGGGTTCACGAACAGGAACGCGACGCCTTTCGCCGCGTAGTCCTTTTCGAGCGAAGCGAGCGTCGGCGCGAACTTCTTCGAGACGGGGCAGGTCGTGTTCGTCACGGCGACGACGAGCAGCTTCTTCGCGGCCGAGTCGCCGAGGTTCCCCGCCTTCCCGGCCAGGTCTACGAACCCGGCATCGGGGACGAGCCGGCCAATGCCGCCGTCCGCGGGGCGGAGTGGCTTCGGCGCTTCCTTAACGGAATCCGCCGCGAAACCGCTCGCGGCGGCGAGGAGAAGAACGGCCAGCGGTCGCATGTCATGGCTCCGGGTCTTGGGATGCCTGAAGAACACTCTACGCGAGGATTTCTTTCACGACATTCCCCTTCACGTCGGTCAGCCGGAAGTCGCGGCCGGCGTGTCGGTACGTCAGCTTCTCGTGGTCCAGGCCGAGCAGGTGCAGCACGGTCGCGTGCCAGTCGTGGACGTGGACCTTCCCTTCGACCGCCTCGTGCCCGTAGTCGTCGGTCTTGCCGTGGACGAACCCGCCCTTCACGCCGCCGCCGGCGAACCACATCGAGTACCCCTTGCTGTTGTGGTCGCGGCCGTCCGTGCCCTGCGCGTACGGCGTGCGGCCGAACTCGCCGCCCCAAATCACGAGCGTGTCCTTCAACAGCCCGCGCTGCTTCAGGTCCGCGAGCAGCCCGGCGATCGGCTTGTCCACCGCCTCGCAGTTGTTCGCGAGGTCTTCCTTCAGGTTGCGGTGTTGGTCCCAACCGCCCTTCGTGATCTCCACGAACCGCACCCCGGCCTCGACCAGCTTACGGGCCATGAGGCACTGCCGGCCGAACCCATCGGTTCCGCCGCCGCGCCGCCCCCCGAACCCGCCGCGGTCGCCGCCGGAGCCGATGCCGTACAGCGCGAGCGTCGCCTTCGATTCCGACGCGATGTCGAGTGCCTTCGGCAACTCGGCCTGCATCCGGAACGCGAGTTCGTAGCTCTCGATCAGCCCCTCGACCCCGGGGTTCTCGCCGGTCTTCGCCAGGGCGTTCTTGTTCATCGACTGAATGAAATCCAGTTGGTCCCGCTGTTCCTTCGGCGTCTGCTTCGGGTTCTTGATGTTCTCGACGCTCGCGCCGCCGCCCCCGCCGCCGTAGGGGCCGGCCGCGCCGCCGATCTTCGTCCCCTGGTAGATGGCCGGGAGGAAGTTGTTGGCGTAGTTCGCGGGGCCGCCGTTGTTCGCCGGCGGGGCGATCGTGACGAACCCCGGCAGGTTCTCGTTCTGCGTGCCGAGGCCGTACAGCACCCACGACCCGAGGCTCGGCCGCGGGAACTGGAACATCCCGCAGTGCATCTGCAGGAACGCCTGCGGGTGGTTCGGGATGTCCGTGTGCATCCCGTTCATCACGCAGAGATCGTCGGCCTGCTTCGCCAGCTCCGGGAACAGTTCCGAGATCGGTACACCGCTGTCGCCGTGCTTTTTGAACTTCCACGGCGAGCCGAGGAGCTTGCCGCCGAACAGCCGCCCGCGGCCGCCGCTGTAGTTCTTGCCGTCGTCGGCCGTGAGCTTCGGCTTGTGGTCGAACGTGTCCACGTGGCTCGGCGCGCCTTCCATGCACAGGAAGATGACCCGCTTCGCCTTCGCCGGGAAGTGCGGGGCCTTCGGCGCGAGCGGGTTGCCGGCCTCCCGCGCGGCCGCTTGTTGCGCGAGGGCCGCGAACGCGAGGTAGCCGAATCCCGAATTCGTCGTCTGGAGCATCTGTCGTCGAGTGAACATGTCGGACTCCGGTAGGAGGTTTAGTTTCGCATGAGGAATTCCGCGCTGCCGAACATCGCCTGGCAGAACGCCGACCACGTTTCCTTCTTCGAGTGCTTCAAGGCGTACTTTGCGACGAAGTTCTCGGCCGCGAGTTGTTCCTTCCCGTTCGGCGTGCGGCCGAGGAACAGCCGGTACGCCTCGCGGATTCGCTGGCTGTCGGTGTTCGTCTTGGCGAGCAGCTTCGTCGCCGTCGCCTCGGCCTCGCGGAGGACGAACGGGTCGTTCATCAGGAACAGCGCCTGCGACGGCACGGTCGTGTTCGTCCGGTCGCCGACGATCAGGTTCGGGTCGGCGGCGTCGAACAGGGCCATCGCCTCCGGCAGGTTGTCGCGGACGATCGGCAGGTAAACCGAGCGGTGATTGCTCTCGGCCGAGGCCGGCGAACCGAACATCCCCGGCCGGCGGGCGACGGCGTACCCTTCGCCGGCGGAATGAACGGGTGACCCCTTCGCCGGGCTACGGTCGAGGTTGCCGCTGACGGCCAGGATCGAGTCGCGGATCACTTCCGCGTCGAGGCGGCCGGGCGTCATGCGCCACAGCAGCGTGTTGTCCGGGTCGGCCTCGTGGTTTGCCTTGTCGAACGTCGTCGCCAGCTTGTAAGCGTTCGTCGTCACGAGTTGGCGGATCAGTTTCTTCGTGCTCCAGCCGTTCTCCGCGAACGTCACGGCGAGGTGGTCGAGCAGCGCCGGGTTGCTGGGGGCTGCGCCGGTCGTGCCGAAGTTGTCCGGCGTGGCGACGATTCCGCGGCCGAACAGGTGCAGCCAGACGCGGTTGACGTACACGCGGGCCGTCAGCGGGTTGTCCTTCGACGCGACCCAGTTAGCGAGTTCGAGCCGCCCGCTACCGGCCTTGATCGTTGGTTGCTTGTCGGTCAGCACCTGTGGGACGCCGCGGGCCACGACCTCGCCGGGCTTATCCGGCTCCCCGCGCTGGTAGACGGGGCTATTCGCGGCACGGTAGCGGTCCCGCGTGCCCATCGCCAGCCGCTTCGGCGTGCCGTCGGTTTCGTACAGGTTCACCCTCGCTTCGAGCGTCGCAGTTTGAATCCGAAGGCGAACGCCGTTGACCGACAGGAACGAGTCCTGGATGCTCTTCTTTTGCAGGTCCGCGAGTTCGTCCTTCAGCCCCTTGAGCTGCTTCTCCAGCCGCTCGCGCTCGGCCGGCGAGATCGGCTTCAGGCCGTCGCCCTTCTCGGACTTCGGCAACGTGATGAGCGGCGACGGGTGCTGGCCCTGCACGGCCCGGATCGTGCCGTAGC
This sequence comes from Limnoglobus sp., assembly GCF_059499385.1. Lineage (NCBI taxonomy): Bacteria > Pseudomonadati > Planctomycetota > Planctomycetia > Gemmatales > Gemmataceae > Limnoglobus > Limnoglobus sp. The sequence continues at coordinate 46,896 of NZ_JCABYM010000048.1, forward strand.
ACGTCTCGGTGCTGCGGAAGATGCCGGCGAGGGCGTAGTAGTCCTTCGTCGGGATCGGGTCGAACTTGTGGTCGTGGCAGCGGGCGCACGCGGCCGTTATGCCGAGGAACGCCTGGCTGAACACGTCGATCTGCTCGTCCGCGAGGTCGAGTTCAAACTGCAACCGGTTTCGCTCGTTGAGCGTCTTCGTGCCAATGGCGAGGAACCCGGTGGCGACGGTGTTCTCCTCCTTGTCGGCGTCGTCCTTCGCGGGAAGCAGGTCGCCGGCGAGCTGCTCCTTCACGAACTGGTCATACGGCTTGTCGGCGTTGAACGCGGCGATGACGTAGTCGCGATACCGCCACGCGTGCGGGTAGTTGAAGTTGACGGACTTGCCGGTCGATTCCGCGTACCGGGCCACGTCCAGCCAATGGCGGCCCCACCGCTCGCCGAAGTGCGGCGACGCGAGCAGCCGGTCCACGACCTTCTCGTAAGCGTCCGCCGACTTGTCGGTCACGAACGCTTCGACTTCCTCCGGCGTCGGCGGCAACCCGGTCAGGTCAAGGTACAGGCGGCGAAGCAGCATCGTCCTGTCCGCCGCCGCGACCGTTTTCAACCCCTTCGTCTCACGACCTTTCTCGATCAACGCATCGACTTCCTTACTGACTCCTGACTCCTGACTCCTGACTCCTGCTTTCCGCGGCGGTTGGAACGCCCAGAACTGTCGGCCCTTCTCGATGTCGATCTCGTGCTTCGCGACCTTCGCCCCGTCGCGGGGGTCCGGCGCGCCCATCTTCACCCAATCCTTGAAGTCCTCGATCACGGCGTCCGGCAGCTTCTTCTTCGGCGGCATCTGCCGCTCCTCGTCCTTCGTCGTCAGCACGTCGATGAGCAGGCTCTTGGCCGGGTTGCCGGGCGCGATCGCGGGGCCGGTGACGCCGCCGGCGCGGAGGCCGTCGCGGGTGTCGAGCGTCAATCCGGCCTTGATCTTCTCGCTGTCGGTCGCGTGGCACTTGTAGCACTGCTCGACGAGGACCGGCCGAATCTTCGCCTCGAAGAACTTCACCTGCTCGGCCGTCGGCTTGTCGGCGAATGCCTTCGCCGCGGGGTCCGGCCGGGCCGCGTCGTCCTTCTTCTTGAACGGATTGAGCCGCGGCTTCTTGGCGTCCTGGGCCGCGAGCGGCAGGGCGATCACGACGGCGAGAAACAGCGGGAGCTGGAGAAGTTTTGCAGGCATGGCCGATGGTCCCGGTGCGGACGTGGACGCGATAGCACTCTAAACGCAGGACGCGCCAAATTATTACTCTCACGGTCGGGAAAACTTCGTGAGAGCCGGCGGGCGGGCGGTTCATATTCAATCTTCACGCCCGGCAACACACCAGGAGCTTCCCCCGTGCAAACCCGACCACTCGGCAACAGCGACCTGCACATCACGCCCATCGGGTTCGGAGCGTGGGCCATCGGCGGTGGCGGGTGGGCGTTCGCCTGGGGGCCGCAGGACGACAAGGATTCGGTCGCCGCGATCCACGAGGCCATCGACCTCGGCATCAACTGGATCGACACCGCCGCCGTGTACGGTCTGGGGAAGTCGGAGGAGGTTGTCGCGAAGGCACTGGAGGGCGTGAGGAGCCGGCCCTACGTGTTCACGAAATGCGGCCGCGTGTGGGACGAGACGCGAACCATCGGCAAGCGGCTGAAGGCTGACTCGGTCCGCCGCGAATGTGAGGCGAGCCTGATGCGGTTGAAGCTCGACGTGATCGATCTGTACCAGGTCCACTGGCCGGAGCCTGACGAGGACGTGGAGGAGGGGTGGGCCGAGGTCGCGAAGCTGCGACAGGAGGGGAAGGTCCGCTGGATCGGCGTGTCGAACTTTAACGCGAGCCAGATGCAGCGCGCGGCGAAGGTCTCGCCGATCACGTCGCTCCAGCCGCCGTACTCGATGATCCGCCGCGAGATCGAGGCCGAGATTCTGCCGCACTGCCTGAAGGAGAATATCGGCGTCATCGCCTACTCGCCGATGCAGTCCGGGCTGCTGACTGGGACGTGGACCCGCGAGCGGATCGCCGCGCTGCCGGCCGACGATTGGCGGAAGGAGAAGAACAAATGGTTCCAGGAGCCGCTGTTGTCCAAGAACCTGGCGCTCGTCGAGTTGCTGAAGCAGATCGGAACCGCGGCCGGGAAGTCGCCGGGCGAGGTGGCTGTCGCGTGGGTGTTGCGTCACCCGGCAGTGACGGCCGCCATCGTCGGCTCGCGGAAGACCGGGCAATTGAAGGAACTGATGGGGGCCGCCGACTGGCGATTGTCGGCGGCGGACGAGCATCGGATCGAAGAATTCTTGAAGCGGGAAGGAATCTAATTCACTCTAAATCCAGCCCCGCGCCGAAGCCGTTCGTCATCTCCGGCGGCATCGGCGGGGTCTTCGGCTGCTCCTTCACCGGCGCGGCCGGACGGCGGCGCGGGGCTTCCTCCCGTGGCTTCGGCTCGCGGGCGGGTTCGACCGGCGCGGCCTTCGTCACCGATTTCGCGATTTCGGCGACCGGCGCGGCCTTTGCTATTGGCTTTGCGATTTCGGCGACCGGCGCGGCCTCGGCCGGCTTTGCTGCCACCCGCGGCCGGTACGTCGGCACGTCGTTCAAATCTTCGGCCGCGTCATCGTCGGCCGAGGTCGCCGGCAAGGGCTTTGCCGGGCGTTCCGCCCGGCCGCGGCCATCGCCCCGGCCTCTGCCCCGAGCGTTCCGCCCGCCGCGGTCCCGGCCGCCGTCCTTCGCCGCCGCCGACTCCTCGCGTTCCCGCTTCGGCGTCTTCGGCTCGTTGCCGAACCGCACGACCACATACGTCCCGCTGCTCTTGCTCTTCTCGATGTCGAGTAGCCCCTGCTTCTGCGCGTCCTCCAGCAGTTCGCTGAACGTGTTGTACCCGTAGTACCCCTCGTTGAACGACGGCTTCTTCCGCTTCATCGTGTCCTTGACCATCGACGAGTAAATCAGTTCCTTGTTCTCCCGCCGCAGGGCCAAGAGCGAGTCCATCAGGAGCGAGAACATCTTCTGCTTCTGCTCCGACACCGACTCCGGCACGGCCGGCTTGATGACCTGCTGCTCGCGCTTCAGGTCCTCGTAGTAGATGAACTCGTCACAGTTGTCCCGGAGTAACTCCGACGTGGCGTTCGCCAACCCGAGGCCGATAACGTGCTTGCCGAGTTCCTTCAACTTCGACACGAGCGGCGAGAAGTCGCTGTCGCCGGAGACGATGCAGAACGTGTCGATGTGATCCTTCGAGTACGCGAGGTCGATCGCGTCCACCACGAGCCGGATGTCCGCGGAGTTCTTGCCCGTCTGCGACCGCTTGGGAATCTCGATCAACTCGATGGCCGCCTCGTGGAGCGGGCCGGTGTACGTGCCGAACCGGCTCCAGTCGCAGTACGCCTTTTTGACGACGATCTTCCCCTTCTCGACGAGCCGCTCGAGGACGCGGGTGATCTCGAACCGGTCGCGGCGGCCGTTGAACCCGTGGGCGAGGTTCTCGAAGTCGATGAAGACCGCGAGGGCGTGCTCTTTTTCTTCGTTCCGTTGTGTCTTCATTGGGGGTGCGGTGAAGGGAGGATTCGTTGCTGGGTATTGTGCGAACCGGGGGCCGGCTTCGACAACCGAAGTTTCCGCGGAATGTCCGGACGGCGGGGATGCCGCCGGTCGGCGGCGCGGGTAAAGCTAGAGGCAACGCGGCAGGCTTTCCCGAGCCGCGGACACCCCTTGAACGAGCGCAAACATGGCGACGCACTTCGATCTGGCGGGGCAGGTGGCGGTGGTGACCGGCGGCGGGCAGGGCATCGGCGAGGCCGTCTGTCGGCGGCTCGCGGCGGCCGGGGCGAAGGTAGGCGTGTTCGACCTGTCCGCGGAGAACGCCAACCGCGTCGCGAAGGACATCAACGGCGTCCCGATGGTCGGCGACCTTACGAAGGAGGCGGACCTGGACCGGGTGTTCGGCGAGGTCGTGAAGGCGGCCGGGCCGGTGAGCGTCCTGGTGAACAACGCCGGCGTCGCGAGCCGCAAGGGGCGGGACGTGCCGATCTGGGAGAGCGTGCGCGAAGACTGGGAGTACGTGATGAACATCAACGTCACGGGCCTAGTGCTTTGCTGCAAGGCGGTCCTGCCAGGGATGATCGAGAAGAAGTACGGGCGGATCGTCAACATCGCGAGCATCGCCGGGAAGGAGGGGAACCCGAAGATGGCCCCGTACTCGGCGAGCAAGGCGGCGGTCATCTGCCTGACGAAGTCGCTGTCGAAGGAGCTGGTCGGGAAGGGGGACATCTGCGTGAACAGCGTCGCCCCGGCGGTGATCCAGACGCCGATCCTCGACCAGCTCGACCAGGCGCAGATCAACATGATGCTGAGCAAGATTCCGCTGGCTCGGACCGGGAAGCCGGACGAGGTGGCGAACCTCATCCACTTCCTGAGCAGCCGCGAGTGCAGCTTCACGACCGGCTTCTGCTTCGACATCAGCGGCGGCCGGGCGACGTATTGAGCCGGTGACGTTTCAGCCCGCGGGCCAGCGCCGCGGGCAGGAACGGCCCCTTGTACACGAGTCCGCTGTAAACTTGGATCAAGTCCGCGCCCGCGCCGATCATCGCGGCCGCGGACGGCACGTCGTCGATTCCGCCGCAGCCGATAAGCATCACCCCGTCACCGGCGTGTTTACGAATCTCGGCGACTCGCTCTCGCGATAGCTCGCGGATCGGCCGGCCGCTCTCGCCGCACGGCAGGCCGGTCGGCGAGGTCGCGGCCCGCGTGTTCGTCGCGATCACGCCGACCGCCCCGGCCGACAGGCACGCGTCGAGTACGGCCTTCAACTCGTCGCCGCCCAACTCCGGGGAGAACTTTACGAGCAGCGGCTTCCCGCCGATCACGCCGCGGACGCCCGCCACGAGCTTGCCCATCGCCTCAGCCGTCTGAAGCGCCCGCAGCCCGGCCGTGTTCGGCGAGCTGACGTTGATCGTAACGAAGTCCGCGTGCGGGGCCAGCTTCTCCCCGACGACTGCGTAGTCCTCCTCGGCCCGCTCGTTAGGCGTGTCCTTGTTCTTGCCGATGCTAATCCCGAGGGGGAAGGACGGTCGGAACTTCAATTTCGCGAGTCGGGCCGCCACGACATCCGCACCGTCGTTGTTGAACCCCATGCGGTTGAACAGGGCCTGCCGCGGCACGTCCCGCCACATGCGGGGCTGGTCGTTGCCGCTCTGGGGCCGTGGCGTGACCGTGCCGAGTTCGACGAACCCGAACCCGCACGCCCACCACGCGGCCGGGGCGACGCCGTTCTTGTCCATCCCGCCGGCGAGGCCGACGCGGTTCGGAAAAGTCAGCCCCGCGAGCGAGACGGGATCGTCGCATCGGGTGAACGTGTGAAGCAGCCGCGCGAGCGGCGGCAGTCGCGAGAAAAGGGCGGTCGAACGAAGGGCGAGGTTGTGGGCGGTTTCCGCGTCGAGGGAGAAGAGGATCGGCCGGAGGAGTTGATACGGCATTCAACACGATCTCTTCGAGGCTTTTCATTTTGCATTTTTCATTTCGACTTTTGCATTGGTTCAGTCATTTCCTGAACCAATGCAAAAGTCGAAATGAAAAATGCAAAGTTAAGTGCGACCGGTTAGCTCTCCATCAGCAACCGGATCGGGTCGCTGAACAGTTGGGCCAGCCGCGTCGTGAACCGCGCGCCGTCGGCCCCGTCGATGACGCGGTGGTCGTAGGTCAGCGACATCGGCATCATCAGCCGGGGCACGATCTGGCCGTCCTTCACGACCGGTTGCAGCGTCGATTTCGACAGGCCGAGGATCGCGACCTCCGGGTAGTTCACGATCGGCGTGAAGCTCGTGCCGCCGATGCCGCCGAGGTTCGTGATCGTGAACGTGCCCCCGCGCATCTCGTCGATGCTCAGCTTGCCCGTGCGGGCCTTGTCGGCGATGGTCGCCACGTCCACGGCGATGTCCCGGATACTTTTCTTGTCCGCGTCGCGGATGACCGGCACGACGAGGCCGCGCTCCGTGTCCACGGCGATGCCGATGTTGAAGTACTTCTTCAGGATTAGCTCGCCGGCGTTCATGTCGAAGCTGCTGTTGAAGTGCGGGAACTCCTTCAGCACGGCGACGACGGCCTTCACCGCGAGCACCGTCCAGGTGACCTTCGCCGCACCCTTCGGCGCGGTTTCCACGGTCCGTTTCCGCCCGGCCTCCAGGTCGGTGATGTCCGCGATGTCGTTCTGCGTGACCGTAGGCATCGTCCGCACGGCGACGGTCAAATTCCGCGCGATGGCCATGCGGATGTTCGACACGGCCTTCTTCTCGACCTCGCCGAACTTCGCGAAGTCCGGCAGGGCCGGGTGCGCAAAGCTGTCCGCGACGGTCCCGCCGCTCATGGCAGCGCCGCCGGGCTTCTTGGCTTGCCGTTCGGCCTTCACGAACGACTTCACGTCGTCGAGCGTGACCCGCCCGCCACGGCCGGTCGGCTTCACCTCCGCGAGCGCGACGCCGAGTTCGCGGGCCAGCCGCCGCGTCGCGGGGCCGGCGGGCGTCAAGTCTTTCTTCGACGGGGCCGTTGCGACGGCGACCGGGGCCTTCGCGCTCGTGCTGCCGTTCGCGGACGCGGCCTGTTGAACGGCGGCCGTCGGCTTCACTCCGGAATCGCTCATCGCCGCGGGCGTCGAGCCGCCCGACGCAAGTAGCGTCAGGACGACCTTGCCGACCGGAATCTTGTCGCCGGTCTTGACGTGGATCGCTTCGACCGTGCCCGCGGCCTCGACCGGGACTTCGACGGCGGCCTTGTCGGTCTCGACGGCGAGGACGGCCTGCCCGGCCTTGACGGCGTCCCCGGCCTTCACCAGCACGCCGACGACCGTGGCCGAGTCGATGCCCTCGCCGAGAGCGGGTAGCGCGAACTCGACCTTTCCGGCCGGTTGTTGCGCGGCCGGGGCCGCGGGCGGCGGGGGTGGAGACGCCTTCGCGGGTTCGGCCTTCGGAGCAGCGGCCGGAGCCGCACCGCCGCCGGTCAGCGTGAGGATGAGTCCACCGACCGGAACCTTGTCGCCGTTCTTGACGTGGAGTTGGCCGACGACGCCATCCGCCTCGACGGGGACTTCGACGGCGGCCTTGTCCGTCTCGACGGCGAGGACGGCCTGCCCGGCCTTCACGGCGTCCCCGGCCTTCACCAGCACGCCGACGACCGTGGCCGAGTCAATCCCTTCGCCGAGGGGGGGAAGACGAAATTCCATGAGTGTCTCGTTCGGTGTGGGTCGTTAAACCGTCCACGGGGCCGGGCGGTTCGGGTCCACGCCCAGGTCGGTGATCGCTTGCTTCACCAGCTTCCGGTCGATCTCGCCGCGGTCGGCCAGGCTCGTCAGCGCCGCGATGACGACGTGCTCGGCGTCCACCTCGAAGAACCGGCGGAGGTTCTTCCGCGTCTCGGACCGGCCGAAGCCCTCCGTGCCGAGGGCGAGCAGCCGCGTGCCCTTCGCGTCCTTCAGGAACGGGCTGAGCGTGTCCGGCAGCACCCGCAGGTAGTCGCTGCTGGCGACGATCGGCCCCTTCGTGTCGCCGAGGACCTGCTGCACGTAGCTCTTCTTCGGCTGCTCGTCCGGGCGGAGGCGGTTGCGACGCTCGACCTCCAGCGCGTCCTTGCGGAGCATCTGGTAGCTCGTCACGCTGTAGACGTTGCTCGCGACGCCGTACTTCTCCGCGAGGATCGCCTGCGCCCGCAACACGTCGTTGAGGATGACGCCGCTGCCGAGCAACTGAACCTCGTGCTTCGCGTTCGGCGGCGTGACCGACTTGTACTTGTAGATGCCGCGGACGATGCCTTCCCGCACATGCTCGCCGGGCATGGCCGGCATGTCGTAGCTCTCGTTGTAGATCGTGAGGTAGTAGAAGCACTCCTCGTTGCGGACGAACATGGCGTTGATGCCGTCCTCAATGATGACGGACAGTTCGTAGGCGAACGCCGGGTCGTAGGCCCGGCACGTCGGCACGGTCATGGCCATCAGGTGGCTGTGCCCGTCCTCGTGCTGGAGGCCCTCGCCGTTGATCGTCGTCCGGCCGGCCGTCGCGCCGAGGAGGAACCCGCGGCAGCGGCTGTCGGCGGCGGCCCAGATCAGGTCGCCGACCCGCTGGAACCCGAACATGCTGTAGTAGATGTAGAACGGGATCGTGTTCACGCCGTAGGTGCTGTACGCCGTGCCCGCGGCGATGAAGTCGGCCATCGCCCCGGCCTCGTTGATCCCCTCCTGGAAGATTTGGCCGGTCGTGCTCTCCCGGTACTCGGTCAACGTGCCGCGGTCCACGGGACGGTAAATCTGCCCGGCTGTGTTGTACATGCCGACGGCCTTGTACAGCGGCGGCATCCCGAACGTCTGCCCTTCGTCCGGGACGATCGGCACGAGCAACTTGCCGACGCTCTCGTCGCGGAAGAGTTGCTGCATCAGCGAAACCCAGGCGAGCGTCGTCGATTGGCCCTTCGTCTCGCCGTCCCCACCGCCCGTGCCGCCCCGCCGCTCGACGTACAGCTTTGCGAACAGGTCGTGGCTCGGCGGCTGGCAGGGCGTGAACTTCGTATTCCGGCTCGGCGTGTACCCGCCGAGCGCCTTCCGCCGCTCGTGAAGGTACTTCACCTCCGGGCTGTCAGCGGCCGGTTTCCAGAACGGGCAGTCCTCGAGTTTGTCGTCCGGGACGGGAATCTTGAACCGGTCGCGGAAACCGCGGACCTGGTCCGTGCCGAGCATCTTTTTCTGGTGCGTCGTGTTCTTGCCGACGCCGCCCTCCCCAGGGATTTCATACCCCTTCACGGTCTTCACGAGGATGACGGTCGGTTGGCCCTTGTGCTCGACGGCCGCCTTGTACGCCGCGTGGACCTTCACCGGGTCGTGGCCGCCGCGCTTCAGCCGCGAGAGTTGCTCGTCGGAGAGGTGCGAGACCATCGCCTTGAGTTCGGGCGTGTTGAAGAACTGGTCGCGGATGAAGACCCCGCGCCGCCGGCCGTGCTCTTCGTAGGAAAGGAAGACCTTCTCCGATACTTCCTGCGCCGTCCGCATGTCCTTACCGACGAACTCCTGGTACTCGCCGTCAACGACCTCAGCCATGCGGCGGGCGAGCGCCCCGGTGTGGTCGTTCTTGAGTAGCGCGTCCCACTCGCTGGCCCAGATGACCTTGATGACGTTCCACCCCGCGCCGCGGAAGATGCCTTCGAGTTCCTGGATGATCTTGCCATTGCCCCGCACCGGGCCGTCGAGGCGTTGCAGGTTACAGTTGATGACCCACGTCAGGTTGTCGAGCTTGTCGCGGGCGGCGAGGCTGATGCAGCCGAGGCTTTCGGGTTCGTCGCACTCGCCGTCGCCGAGGAACGCCCAGACGCGGGCGTCCCCGGCCGTCGTCGAGAGGCCGCGGTCACGCAGGTAGCGGTTGTACCGGGCGTGGTAGATGCTCATGATCGGGCCGAGGCCCATGCTGACCGTCGGGAACTGCCAGAAGTCCGGCATCAGCCACGGGTGCGGGTAGCTGCTGAGACCCTTTTCCGCCTGTAGTTCCTGCCGGAAGTTGTTGAGGTGCGTCTCGGTGAGTCGGCCTTCGAGGAACGCCCGGCTGTACGGACCGGGGGCGGCGTGGCCCTGGTAGAAGATCACGTCGCCGGGGTGGTTCTCGGTGTACCCGCGGAAGAAGTGGTTCCAGCCGACCTCGTACAGCGTCGCGGAGCTGGCGAACGTGCTGATGTGGCCGCCAACGTTGGTTTTCTTGTTCGCCCGCTGCACCATTGCCATCGCGTTCCAGCGGACGGCGTTCTTAATCTTGCGTTCCAGTTCGCGGTCGCCGGGGTAGGTCGGTTGGTCTTCGGCGGGGATCGTGTTGACGTAAGGCGTCTGAATGCCGACGCCGGTTTTGACCCCGGCCTTGGTGGCGATCTGGGCGAGCGTGTCGAGCAGGAACTTCGCCCGGTCCGGGCCGGCGTGCTTGATGACGGCTTCGATGGAGTCCCGCCACTCGGCCGTTTCCTGCGGGTCGGTGTCAGCGGTCACGGCGGGGAGGTTGGCGAGCGTTTCCGGGTTCGCGAGCATCGAGTGACCTCAGGGAACGGCCCCGCGAACCCGACCGGCCGCCGGGCGCTTGTCGCCGGACGAGGGCCAACCGGGTTCGGGGTGCGAGCTATGCAATTGTAGACAATCGAGATTTATTCGACCGAGGCCCGCGACACCGGGTTCGACGGGGATCGCGCGGGCGAGCGGCCGGGGGTGGTTTCACCGCGTTGAAATCCCCGATAGGATAGGGGGATAGCACGGCCCCGTCCACACGACCCCGGCCACCCCCCGCCATGACGCGCACCCTCGGCTTGCTCGGACTTCTCACCACGGCCTTCGCCGTGGCCGCCGACGCCCCGAAGCCGATCCCGGCAAGCGAAATCACTCTCGAAAACGCGGCCACTGTTTCCGACGTGCTGGCCCGGATCGACCGGCAAATGGCGATCAAGGTCGAACCCGGCGTCCTCGACCCGAAGGCGAAGTTCGCGTCGGCCGGACCGACGCCGTTCTGGAAGCTACTCGACCGCATCGCCGCCGACACGAACACTCGGCTCGTCGTGAACGGGTCGAGCAAGGCGATTTCCTTCGCCCCCGGCCGACCGGCGACGGCGGCGAGCATCCACGGGGCATTCCGCATCGCATCGGCCGGCGTGACCGCCCGGACGGACGCCGCGGACGCCGCGACGTACACCCTCGCGCTGGACGTGCAGTGGGAGCCGCGGTTCCCCGTGTTCCGCATCGACGCGCAGCCGCGGGTCACGGCCGCGGCCGACGACCGCGGGCAGAAGCTGAGCGCCCCGACCGCGTCGGTGAAGTCGGCGGTCGTCGGGTACTCGCACACGACCGACGTGCGGATCGACGGCCTCACCCGCGAGGCGAAGCGGATCGCGAAGTTCGCGGGCGAGTTCACCGTCACGGCCGCGCCGAAGATGCTCGCGTTCGCGTTCGACGATTTCGCGAAACTGCCGGCCACGAAGGAGATCGACGGCGTGAAGGCCACGCTCGCGAAGATTCTGAAGCGGGACGAGGTGTGGGAACTCCAGCTCACCGTCGAGTACCCGGCCGCGCCGCCGAGCTTCGAGAGCTTCGAGTCGTGGACGAACCGAAACGCCATCCGCCTCGTCGCGCCGAACAAGACGCAGGCCATCGAGGTCGAGAACTCCGACGTGACCGCGACCGGCCGAACTGTTCAAGCGGCCTACCGCTTCCTCCACAAGAACGTCGATTTCACCAACCGCAAGGGGTGGAGCGTCGTCTACGAGACGCCCGCGCCGCTCGTCGAGTTCCCCGTCCGCTTCGAGCTGAAGGACATCAAGCTGCCGTGACCCGCCGCACCGCGACCGCCATCGTGTTCCTCGCCCTCGGCACGGCCTGGGCCGCCGACGGGCCGGAGTCGGCGAACGTCCGCGGCGAGTCCACGACGACGCGGAAGCGGCTCGTCGAGGCCGAGCAGAAAGTGCTCAAGGGCAAGGCGGCCGAGGCCATCGACGACCTCCAGCGCGTTCTCGACGACGCGGGCGACGACCTGGTGACGGCCGACGGCAAGCAGTTCCTCGCGGCCCGGCAGTACGCGCATCAGTTCCTGGCGAAGTTGCCGGACGCGGACTTAAAGCGCTACCGCGACCGCGTCGAGGAACCGGCGGCGAAGCTGCTCGCCGCGGGCCGCTCGCGGGCCGATGAGAGGCCACTACGCGAACTGGTCGCCCGCTACGCGGTCAGCCGGCCGGCGGAAGACGCGATCCTGCTGCTCGCCGACTTTGCGTTCGAGCGGGGCGAATTCGCGGCGGCGGAACTGTACTGGCGGCGGCTGGTCCCGTACGGCGAGGACCGCTACCCGTCGCCGAAGTCGGACGCGGCGCTGCTGAAGGCCAAACTCGTCCTGTCGGCGTTCTACCGCGGGGACCGGGCCGGTGCCGCGAAGCTACTGGAGGCATTCGAGAAGGATTACGCGAAAGCGACGGGCCATCTAGCGGGGAAGACCGGGAACCTGCTTGAAACGCTCGTGACGGTTCTCAACCAGCCGACGGCTGTGCCGGGAACGACCATCGGCGAGAGCCGGTGGGCGGCGCTTGGCGGGTCGGCTTCTCGCGACGGCCGGGTGAGCGGGCCGTTCCCGCGGCACTGGCCGAGCCGCCCGACGTGGAAGACGCCGATCCCGCAAGTCGCGGGCGGGAAGGGGGGCCGACCGCCGAGCGTCGGGGCGGTCAAGTCGCTGGCGTTTCATCCGGTCGTGATGGGGTCGCGGGCCTACGTCGCCGACGCGGGGCGCGTGATCGCGTTCGATCTGCGAACGGGGACGCCGGAGGTCGTGTTCGACGGGAAGACAATCGACCGACCGCAAGTTCCCGCGGACCAGTTGCGGCTCCCGTCGCCGGTCGATGCCGACTACTCGCTGACGGCCGCGAACGGGCGGCTCTACTTCCGCTACGGCCTGCCGGACCTCTTCCCGCTGCCGGAGGACGACGAACAGCCCGTCACGAAGCCGAGCGTGTTGGTCTGCCTCGTGCGCCCGCCCGGTTCCGCTGCTGACGCCCTGCCGTCCCAGATTCTGTGGAAGCGACTGCCGCCGGTGGACGCGGCAATGCCCGCGTCGTGGGAGGGCGCGCCGGTCGTCGTCGGCGGGACGGTGTTGGCCGCGTTCGTGCGGTCCGACGGCGGCCGGGTCGTTCACGCCGTCGCGTGTTATCGCGATGATTCGGACCGCCCGGCGTGGGTCGCCGACGTGTGCGAGGAGTCCACGGCGAGCGGGCGGACGCGGCACGAACTGCTGACACTCGCCGGGCGGAACGTCGTGTTCTGTTCGCACTCCGGCGTCATCGCGGCGGTCAACGCCGACACCGGCAAGCACGCCTGGGCGTACCGTTACCCGCGGGTCCGACGATACCCGGCGGACGGCCGCCATCGCGACCTGTCGCCGCCGGTCGCGGCCGACGGCCGCGTGTTCGTCGCGCCGAACGACGCGGATCAGCTGTTCGCGTTCGACGCCGAATCCGGGCGGTTGTTGTGGCAGGACGGGCCGATCCTCGTCGATCACTTGATCGGTGCTTCCGCCGGGAAAGTCGTCGCGACCATCGCCGGGCCGCAGCGTGGCATCCGCGGTTACGACACGACGACGGGTTCGTGCGACGCCCCGCTCGGCTGGCGGAACCACGACGACCCGTTCCTGCCGTCGTTCGGCCGCGGCCTGCTGAGCGACGACACGATTCTCTGGCCGACGGCCGCGGCGCTCTACTCGATCCGCCTCGTGGACGGCACGGTCGCCACGCAGCCGCTCCGCGGGCCGCACGGCAACCTCGCGTTCGCGAAGGGCGTGTTGCTCGTGGCGACGCCTACGGAGGTCTGGGGCTACGTCCACGACACCGACGACGCGGAACCGCCGACCCCGCCGTTGCCGAAGTTGCTCGGCGCGGCCCCGCCCCTGCCGAAGGCCGATGAACCGGTACGAGTCGAGTTGCCTCCACGGATTCAACAGCCCGCGAAGCTAGAACGAGTTTCGGCCGCCGCGGAGGGACTGAGCGTTAACCTCTGCGACCCATACCGCGACGCGGACAACGTCCGGTACGTCCTCCGGCGAACGGCGAAGGAAACGCAACTCGTCGATTCCATCGGGAACGTGAGGCGGTTGAACGTCGGTTCGTCCGCGGTTCCCGTCTTCGCAGGGAATCGCGTCTTCTTCGCGGACGCGCGTTCCGTCACGATCGTGAACCTGAAGTCGGGCGCGACCGAACGTGTGTTCGGCCTGCCCGACTCGCTGCCGGACATCACGCGAGTCCTGCCGCTCGACCGGTTCGTCGTCCTCGTCCTCGGCCTGCACCAACTCGTTGCCGCCGACCTCGACAACAAGTCGCTGTTGTGGGCGCTCGATTCCCTCAGACGGAATCGGTTGCAACCACACCCGATCGAATCGGCCCCGCGGTTCGGCTCCCTGACGGCGTTGGAGAACCAACTCGCAGTGCAGCTCTCGACCGGGGCGTGGTGGGTCGTCGATTGGCAGACGGGGAAGGTGGTCCGCGAACATGCGGCCGCGGACCGCCCGTGGCGGTCGGACCCGGTGTCGCTCTCGGGGAATCGGATCGTCGTCGCCGAGGGCGCGAGCCGCGTTTCGCTGTTCGAGAACGGCCGCCGCGTGTGGGACCACGACGCCGGACGGGAAGTGAGTTTGACCGGCGACCCGGCAGAGCTGCGTCACGCGGCCGACAGCCTCTTCGCGTTCGTCCACCGGAATCACGGGACCGAGATCGAGCTGTTGAAGCCGACCGACGGCAAACCCCTCTGGGCTTCCGGCCCGGCGCTCGTGCGGGCGAACGCCATCGACGTGAACGCGACGGATGCCGACCAAGAGCGGCTCTACGTCCCGGTCGCCGACCGGCTCGTCGCGTTGAAACTCGACACCGGCCGCGAGGCGTGGGACGTGCCGCTCCCGTACCCGGCCCGGTGGCGGGCGGTCGCGACGGCCAACGCACTGCTCGTCTTTCCACGCGAGGCCGTTGCTTTCAAACCGGCCTCGGTCCTCGCCTCGTTCGCGCGGTACCCGCACCCGCGGCGGGCGTTCGGCCTCCTCGGCACGGCCGCGGCCGAGTATTTCCACCGAACCGTGCCGCTGTTGCTGGTTGACCCGCGAACCGGGCGGCTACAACAAAGGTTGGACCTGCCCGCCGGCGGACTGGTCGCCGTGGATGTTACGGCCGATGGCGTGTACGTCGCGGCCGGCGGCGCGATTTATCGACTTCAATAACCCCCTCGAGCAACCCATGTCGGACGAACCTCAGCCGTTGACCCTGGAACCGGACGTGATGGCCACCGCCGACCGGCTCCGCAGCGGCTGCCAGCGGCTCCTCGCCGAGTGCGGCAAGATCATCGTCGGCCAGAACGACGTGCTGGAGCAACTCGTGATCGCCGTCCTCGCCCGCGGGCACTGCCTGCTCGTCGGCGTGCCGGGGCTGGCGAAGACGCTCATGATCCGAACTCTCGCGGACGGCATGAACCTCTCGTTCAGCCGCGTCCAGTTCACCCCGGACCTGATGCCGACGGACATCACCGGGACGGAGATTCTGCAGGAAGACAAGGCGACCGGCGGGCGGACGTTCCGGTTCGTCCACGGGCCGATCTTCGCGAACATCGTGCTGGCGGACGAGATCAACCGCACCCCGCCGAAGACGCAGGCGGCGCTACTCGAAGCGATGCAGGAGCGGCAGGTCACGGTCGCGGGCGTGAAGCACAAGCTGCCGGAGCCGTTCTTCGTGCTGGCGACGCAGAACCCGATCGAGCAGGAGGGGACGTACCCGCTCCCGGAGGCGCAGCAGGACCGGTTCATGTTCAACATCCGCGTGGACTACCCGGACGAGGACGAGGAGTTCCGCATCATCGAGGCGACCACGTCCGCGAACAAGGCGAAGGTCGAGCGGGTAATTTCCGGCGAGGAACTGCTCGCCATGCAGGAGTTGGTCCTGCAAGTCCCGGCCGCGGAGTACGTGATGCGGTACGCGGCCCGGCTCGTCCGCGCGACGCGGCCGGGCGAGACAACGGCTCCCGTTCCGGACTTCGTGAAGAAGTTCGTGAGCTGGGGGGCCGGGCCGCGGGCCGGGCAGAGCCTCATCCTCGCCGCGAAGGCGCGGGCGCTGTTGCACGCGCGGACCTACGTGGCCCTCGAAGACGTGAAGGCCGTCGCCCCGCCGGTGCTACGGCACCGCGTCCTCACGAACTACAACGCGGAGGCCGACGGCGTAACCCCGGACGAGATCGTTCGGCGGCTCTTGGCCGTCATCCCGCGGGACGGCGAGAAGACATGACGCCGCTGCCGCCGGACATCCTGGCCCGCATCGACAAGCTCGAACTCGAAGCCCGGCAGGTGGTGGAGGGCCACCTCGCCGGCCGGCACAAGAGTCCGCAGTTCGGGTTCGCCGTCGAGTTCGCCCAACACCGCGAGTACGCCCCCGGCGATGACATCAAGCACCTCGACTGGAAGGTCTACGGCCGGACGGAACGCTACCACCTCAAGCAGTACGAGCAGGAGACGAACCTCGTCGCGTGGATGCTCGTGGACGCGAGCGAGTCGATGCGGTTCAAGTCTGGGGAGAGGTCGAAGTACGACGTGGCTTCTTCCGCAGCCGCCGCCCTCGCTTTCCTGACGCTGCAACAGACGGACAGCGTCGGCCTGGTGTCGTTCGCGGACGGCGTGCGGCACTTCCTCCGCCCGTCGGCGCGGGCCGGCAGCCACTTCCGCGAGTTGCTTAAGCTGCTCGCCGACGGCCCGACGGCGGCCGCCGCGAACACCGGCGCGGTCCTCGACGAGGTCGCCGGTCGGCTCGGCCGCCGCGGGATCGTGTTCTTGTTCAGCGACCTGCTCGACGACGTGGGGCCGCTCGTCGAGGGGCTACGCCACCTGAAGTTCCAGAAGCACGAGGTCGTCGTGTTCCAGGTGCTGGACGCGGCGGAACTCGACTTCCCGTTCCGCCACCCGACGCTGTTCCGCGGGCTGGAGAGTTGGCCGGAATTGAGTACCGACCCGCTTTCCGTCCGCGAGAGCTACCTCGAAGAGTTGAACAAGCACCTCGCGGAGATCGAGCAGGTCTGCCGCACGCTGGAAACGGACTACGTGCGGCTGCGGACGGACGCCGACCTCGGCCACGAACTCGCGGTCTACCTGCGGAGCCGCGTCCGGAAGTGAGTACCCGGTACTGAGTACACAGTACCCGGTACTCGGTTCGGAGTACACGGTAGCCCGTGGCGAGGATCAGCCCACCGGCACGAATTTCACGCACACGGGGCTGCCTACCTTCACGACGCTTTCGGTCTGCTTCGCAAGCCCGGTCTTGTCGTCCATCCTGAACACGCGGACGGTGTGCGCGTCTTGGTTCGCGATCAGCATCCAGCCGCCGGTCGGGTCGATGTTGAAGTTCCGCGGGATCGCGATGTCGCCGGTGACGTGCCCGGCGGCGGTCAGCTTGCGGTCCGGGCCGACCTTGAACGCCGCGATCGTGTTGCCCACGCGGTTCGAGACGTACACGAACTTCCCGTTCGGGTGCAGGATGCACTCGGCCGTCGAGTTGTTCTTCACCGGCTCCTTCTGCGTGGACAGCGACTGCACCACCTCACTCGTGCCGCCGGCGAGGTCGAGTTCGATGACGTTGACGGTCGAGTCGAGTTCGCCACAGACGTAGGCGAACTTGCCGTCCCGCGCGATGGCGATGTGCCGCGGGCCGGACCCCGGCGGCGTCTTGATGTGCCCCTTCGCCGCGGCCACCGCCCCCGTCGCCGGGTCGAACGACCACACCCAGATGAGGTCCACGCCCAGGTCCACCGTCAGCGCGAACTTGCCGGTCGGGTCGAAGAACGAGCAGTGGGCGTGCGGCTCCTTCTGCCGGGCCGGGTTCGGGCCGCTCCCCTTGTGCTGGGCGAACGTCGCGTCGCCGCCGTCGAGCGAGCCGTCCTCGTTCAACTTGATGATCTTCGTGCTGCCGCCGCCGTAGTTCGCGACGATGACGTACTTCCCGTCCGGGTGGACCGAGACGTGACAGGGTCCGGCCCCGCCGCTGAGCGCCTGGTTCAGCTTCGTGAGTTTGCCGGTCGTCGCGTCCAGGCCGAACGCCACGACCGGGCCGCCGTCCTTCCCGCCGCCCTCGCCGACGGCGTAGAGGAACTTGCCGTCCGGATGCACGGCCAGGAACGACGGGCTGCCCAGCTCCGCCGCCACCTCCGGCTCGCCGAGCGCGCCGGTCGCCGCGTCGAACTTGCTGCGGTAGATGCCCTTGCTGCCGCCCTTGCCGCCGGTGTACGTGCCGAAGAAGACCCAGTAATTCTTCGCGTCCGCCGCGTGGCCGAGCGATGCCGTGGCAGCGAGCGCCGTCGTGCCGAGGAGGAAGGTGCGTCGGTCGATCATGAGAAACTCCGGGAAGAGGAGGGTGAAGCTAGTTTTCCGCCGGACGAACGATCATAATGTTCGCGACCGTCCGCCGAAACCCTCTTCCCGATCGTGGAGCCAAATATGCGGTGCCTTGCCCTCGCGGTTGTCTTCTGTTCCGGCCTGTTCGCCTACGCCGCCGACCCGGTGAAACCCGCCGACGGATGGACAGACCTACTCAAGTCCGGGGCCGACACGCCGTTCAAGAAGGTCGACGCCGGGTGGAAGTTTGCCAACGAGGTGTCGTTGGAAAAGGATAAGAACGCGCGGCTGAAGCCGAGCGGCGACGGAGACGTTTGGGTGAACGGCGATAAAGGGCGGCTGCCGGACCTCGTCACGAAGCAGAGCTACAAGGACGTGGAGGTTCACGTCGAGTTCATGCTAGGAAAAAACTCGAACTCCGGGATCAAGTTCCACGCCCTCTACGAAATCCAGCTCCGCGACACGGCCAACAACAAGGGCGATCTCACCGGCGACGACTGCGGCGGCATCTACCCGAAGGCGGAGGACAAGCCGAAGTACCGCCACCTGGACAAGGGCATCGCCCCGAAGCTGAACGCCGCGAAGCCGGCCGGTGAGTGGCAGACGCTCGACGTGGTCTTCCACTCGCCGCGGTTCGACGAAAAGGGGCAAAAGACGGCGAACGCGAAAGTGGTGAAGGCCACGTTGAACGGGAAGGTGATTCACGAGAACGTCGAACTGCTGCACCCGACCGGGGCGAACTACGTCAAAAAGGAAGTCGCGACCGGTCCGTTCATGTTGCAGGCCGACCACGGCCCGGTGGCGTTCCGCAACGTGAAGATTCGCGAGGTCAAGTAGATCGTTTCCGATTTTTCCGGGCGATTCCCGCCGAACTGATCTAGTCAAGGCGTGACCGCGAGGGTATGGCCCCCACTTCACACGACTCGATGCATCCGTTTCGGGCAGGGGGACGCCATGACGGTTCGCCATCTGATCCGCCGCGCGTGGCTGGCGGCATTCCTCACCGGCGTCGGCGCGGCCGGCGTCTCGGCACAGTCGAGCGACCCGCTGCCGTTGCCGCCGCTGCCCGGCGCGACGCCGGTGGCCCCGCCCGCCGCGGAAGGACTGCCGCCTCTGACGCCGCCCGCGACGGCCCCGGCCGTCGCCCCGCCGCCGCTCATCCCGGCGACGAACACGACGCCGAGCGTTCCGCCGCCCGCGGCCCCGGCCGTCCCTCCGCTCGCGATCGAAACTCCGAAAGCCGCCCCGGTCGTGCCACCACCGATGACGGTCGTGTCGCCGGTCACGGTCGAGGTCAAGCCGCCGGTCGCGGCCACGATCGCGCCGAAAGTTCCCGCCATGCCTCCCGCCGTCGTGCCGATGATGTCGCCGATGCCGACGGCCGCGCCGGAACTGCCGCCGATGGTGATTCCGTCCGAGGCGAAGGCGGTTTCGACGCAAGTGACCGCCGTGCCGCCGACGAACCCGATGGCCCCGCCGGCGGCCCCGACGTTCGAGACGCCCGCCGCGAAGGCGGCCGTGGCAACGAAGGCGGTCACCGAAGTGAAGATGGGCAAGCCCGCCATCGACGGCCTCGCCGCGTACTCGATGATGCTGACCGAGGCGAAGCTCGCCTACGGCAAGGTGGCCGACTACTCCGGCCACGTCATCCACCAGGACCGCGTTCGGGGGAAGCTGACGCCGGACCAGACGGCCGAAATCCGCGTGAAGACGAAGCCGGCGAGCGTGTCGCTCCGGTACGTCGCGCCGAACGCGATGATGGGCCTCGAACTCGTCCACGTCGCCGGCCGCAACGTCGGCAAACTCCGGTTGAAGCCGGCCGGTTCCTTCGGCCCCGGTGGGTTCCTCAGCGTCGAGCTGACCGACTCCCGCGCCACGGCCCACACCCGCCACCTCGCCACCGAGGTCGGCATCGGGCCGATGATCGAGATGCTGGAAAAGAACCTCGTGATCGAGCAGCGACTCCGCAACGCGGTTCAAGTAGGGGTCGCCGAGTACACCTACGCCGGGCGGCCGGTGACGCGGTTCGAGGTTTACACCGACCGCGCTCACGCCCTACGGTATGCGTACCGCACGGTCGTGTTCGTGGACAAGGAGACGAAGCTGCCGATCCGGATTGAAGCCTACGACCAACCGACGGTCAGCAGCCCCGCGACCGGCGACCTGCTGGAGTCGTACAGCTACGTAAACCTGAAGTTCAACCAGGGCCTCGGCGACGCCACTTTCGAGAAATGATGATTCTCAACCACCGAAAGCCCACCCGTCGCTTCGACGGGTGGGTTCGTCATTTCACACCCACTTCATCACGACGCCCAAGTACTCGTCCTTGTTCTTCAGCAGCCCCTCGTAGGCGTCGCCCAACTGCTCCGGCGTGATCGTGTGCCGGACCAACCCCGCGAGCGACAGCCGCCCGTTCGCGAGCTGCCGGAGCAGCCAGTGCTGGGCCTTGTGAATGTCCCACGCCCCGTTGAGGCGGATGTGGGCCGGCTCGAACAACATGTTCCCGTGCGCGCCGCTCACCTCGATGTACCGGCGGTGCAGGTCGTCGTAGAAGTTCACCTCCTTCGCGATCCCCCGCGGGCTGCCGACGACGATCACCTGCCCGGCGTCGCACGCCAGGCTCATCGCCGTGGGAATCGCGGCCGGAACGCCGGTCGCGTCCACGATAATTTCTGCCCCCTTCGTTCCGAGGGCCGCGGCCAATTGCTGCTTCACGTCGCCCGCCTTCGGGTCGATCACGTGGTCGATCCCAGCCGCCTTCACCGCGTCCCGCCGCATCGCGACCTCGTCGATGCCGACGACCGGCGACGCGCCCGCGGCCATCAGGCAGCGGCTAGCGAACTGGCCGATGATGCCGAGGCCGAGGACCGCGGCCGACCGGCCGAGCGTCAGCCCGGCCCGGATGGACGCACCGAGGCCGTACCGCGCGATGCACGCCACCGCCGCCTTCTCGAAACTCAAGTCGTCCGGCATCTTCCAGACGCGGCACCGCTCGTGGCCGACGGTGAACAGCTCCGCCGACGCGTGGTTGCCGGGAAAGCTCACGCGGTCGCCTTCCTGGAAGCCGCCGGGGAAGTCCTTGCCGACCTTCAGCACCCGGCCGGCGGCCGAATAGCCGGACCGGAACGGAAACTTCCAGTCCGGCATGTTCGGGTCCTTCAGCCACTGGTGCGACCCGGTGTAGACGGCCAGCTCCGTCCCGGCACTGATGCCGGAGTATTCGGCCGCGACCAGGATTTGGTTCGGCCCCGGTTCGGGAATCTCGACCTCGCGGACGCCGACCTTGTACGGCTCGAGAATGACCGCCTGACGCGCCTTCATGGGATGCCTCGGGAGAGTGTCTCGCGGGCGAATTCTAGCGGTCCCCGACGAAACGGCAGCGGCACGGCTAGAATCAGCGGTAGCCCCTCCGAGGACGCACCATGTCCCGCTTCCTGGCCCTCGCCATCGGTTCGATGCTCGCACTTCCCGCGGCCGGGCAATTCCGGCCGGACCTCTCGACCGACCTGTCGCGCGGGTTCGGCGGCGTCTCGTCGGACCAGTTCTACCAGTCGCAGGTTCAGCACGCGGCAAACCAGTTGCTCGCGGAGTTGAACAGTGTCCGCACGGAAGTGTCCCGCCTCCGCGAATCGCTGGCCGTGAAGATGGAACTGAGTCGCTTGGCGGATCAGGCGGTGCGGGACGCGGACGCGCTCCGGCGGCTGGCGGCGACGACCGCGGACAAGCGGCGACTGATCCGGGCGGACGAACGGGTTGATGCGTCGGTCGATGCGTTCATGCTGCGGGCGGGGCAACTGTCGGCCGGGTCCACGAACCTCTCGACCGCGATCACGCGGGCGCAGTACGCGGACCAACAGCTTCACGCCGCGCTCGGGTTTGAGGACGGCGCGGGCGGGCTGACGCAGATCGTCCGCACGGCGTCGGCCGTCGTCGATCAGACGACGCAACTGCGGCACGTCGCGTCGAACAGCGTGGACGCCGTCGGCTACACGCGACAACTCGACCGGCAGGTACGAGCCTTCGGGATCACTGTCGATCAACTCCGGCGGAGGCTCGAAGGCGGCGGCACGCTGCAGGCGGCCGTCACGGACTACCAGCAGGCTTCGCAACAGTGGGCGAACATCTCGCCGAGTCTGGCCCAACTCGCGACCGATGCGGCGGTGCGAATCCAGATCGCCCGCGTCGAGAGCTTGTTCCGGCAACTGGGCGACCAGTTGCAAGTCGGCGGCGGGCCGGACCCGAACCAGCCGGGCTTCGGGTTCCTCACCCGCGGCATGTTCGCGGTCGGGGCCGGAGAAGGGGGAGGGCCGCGGGTGTGCGTATTCGGCCAGATCGGCGATGCGCCGCTGTTCGACTTCTTCGCGTTCGACCCGAACTACCGCGGCGGCGTCCGCGTGGCCGTCGCGGACCTGAACGGCGACCGCATCCCGGACATCGTGGCCGCCCCCGGCGGGCCGCGGCCGGGGCAGCGCGGGATGCCGCCGCTGGTCCGCGTGTTCAACGGCCGCACGCTCGGGCTGATGAGCGAGTTCCTGGCGTACAACGCCGACTGGACAGGTGGGTTGTTCGTCGCCGCCGCGGACCGCACCCGGCAGGGGCGGGCGATCGTCGTCACCGGGGCGGACGTGGGGGCCACGTCGCACGTCAAGGCGTTCGACCTGCGGACCGGGAAGGAACTGTCGAGCTTCAACGCCTACGACCAAAATTTTCGCGGTGGCGTCCGGGTCGCGCTCGGCGACGTGGACGGCGACGGCCTACCGGACATCGTGACCGCGCCGGGGCCGCAGCACGTTCCGCAGGTCAAAGTCTTCGCCGGGACGAACGGCCGCGTCCTCGCCGATTTCCTGGCCTACGACCAGAACCACATCGTCGGGGCGTGGGTGGCGACGGCGGACATCACGAAGAACGGCCGGGCGGACGTGATCGTCGGGCCGGACGTGCAAGGGAGCGGCGTCGTCCGCGTGTTCGACCCGATCCGCGGCCGGAAGCTCGGCGAGGTGGCCCCATACCCCGGCAAGTTCCGCGGCGGCGTCCGGGTCGCGGCCCACGACGTGAACAGCGACGGCGTGCTGGACATCGTGTGTGCGCCGGGGCCGGACTACCCGGTCCCGGTGCGGGTGTTCGACGGCCGGAACTCGAAGCCGCTGGTGGAGTTCTACCCGTTCGAGCGGACGTTCGGCGGCGGCGCGTTCATCGGGGCGAAGTAACCTGACTTCCGAAGTCCGGTTTCGACTTCGGAAGTCGATGCGGCGCAGTTGCGATCCTTACCTCCCGCGGGTGCAAGTCCCGTTCGACTTCCGAAGTCGAAGCCGGACTTCGGAAGTCAGGCTTCTTCCTTCCCCCACACGCAGACGCCGAAGCCGTTGAGGTCGAGGTCCTCGCCCTTCTCCTCGTCGCCGGGGCCGCCGCGGTCCATCGACAGCCGGAGGAATAGCCAGAACGCCGACTTCTCGCCCTTGTGGTCGTACCCGTTCGCGTCCACGTCGCCCTCGATCAGCCACCGCCAGGCCCGCTTCTCGTTGTTCGCGTCCACGCCCTCTTCCTGCCACCCCTTCAGCACGCGGGCCATGTTCTGCACGGCCGCCTTCCATGCCTTCGACTCGGAGACGTGCAGCCTCAACTCGTCCGGCTCCTTCTCCAGCTTCGCGTTCGGCAGGTTCACGACCGCCTCGAACAGCTTGTGTTCGAGGGCCGAGCAACGCCACGGCGACCAGAGGTAGAACGTGACGCCGGGGGCGTCCATCGTCAGCCCGTACAACTCGACCTGCATCGAACGTCTCGCTTTCCCGCCGCGGGCGGTCTCATCATGTGTATCCCGCAATCTAATCGCGGCGGCCGGTCACGGAAAGGCGCGGCCGCGAACCGTTTTCAAACTCGTATCTTGTCTACGGTCCGTTTCCCCTACCGGAGTCGATTTTCCGTGAGTGAACAGGGAAGTCCGCGGTTCGTCCCGCTCCGGCTATGCGTGATGATGTTCCTGCAATACGGGGCGCTCGGGGCGTGGGTCGTGCCGCTGTCCGGGTGGCTCCTCCGGCCGGCAGAACTCGGCGGGCTGGGATTCAGTTCGCAGCAGACGGCCGCCGTCTACGCCACGATCGCGGCCGGCGGACTGATCGCCCCCTTTTTCACCGGGCTGCTCGCGGACCGGTTCTTCGCGTCCGAGAAGCTCGTCGGCTCGATCCATCTCGTCATGGTCGTGTGCATGGTCGCGGCGGGAAAGATCGGCCGCGAGTTCTCCGGCCCGGCCGCCGATCCTAGCGTGGCGTTTCCCGCCCTGTTCGCCGTGCTGTTCGTGTACTGCGTCTCGTGCGTCCTCGCGATCACGGTCGGGAACACGCTCGCCATGCGGTCGCTGCCGAACCCGCAGAAGACGTTCGGCCTCGTCCGGCTCGTCGGCACGTTCGGGTGGATCGTGGCGTGCGTGGTCGTCGAGTTCTTCTTCGTCGCGGACTCGGCGGATATCTTCCACGTCGCGGCCGCGTTCCATTTCGTGCTCGGAATTCTGGGGTGGAAGCTGCCGCACACGCCGCCGAAGGGGAAAGGCCGGCCGATCGTCGAGGTGATGGGCCTGCCCGCGGCGAAGTTGTTCCGCGACCCGTCGTTCGTCGTGTTCGCCGCCGTCGCGTTCTTCACCCAGGTGATGCAGCAGTTCTACACCGTGTTCGCCATGCCCTACGTGAAGGACCTCGGCATGAAGGAACCGGGGGCGATGCTGAGCATCGCGCAGGTCGTCGAGATGGGGTGCATGGCCTTGATGCCGGTGATGGTCGGCCGGTTCGGGCTGAAGGCGACGATGCTCGTCGGCATGGCCGCGTGGGTGCTGCGGAACTCCGTTCTCATGGCCGGCGGGCTGCCGGCCATCACGGCCCTCGCGCTGCCGATGCACGGCGTCAGCTACACGTTCTTCACGATCGTGGCCGCGCTGTATATCGACAAGGAAGCGCCGCCGCACCTGCGGGCCGGAGCGCAGGCCCTGCTCACGTTCGTCTCCGGCGGCCCCGGCACGCTCGTCGGGTCGGTCGTGAGCGGGTGGGTCAAGGACATCAACACGGTCGGGGCGGTCACGGACTGGTCGGCCGTGTGGCTGGTCCCGACGGTCGGGTGTGTGGTGGCGATGGTGGCGTTCATCTTCCTCTTCCACGAACCGCGGACGCCGCAGCCGGACGTGGGCGAACACACGCCCGAACTGCGGCCGGAGAACCCGTAGATGGCCCGGTTTTTCAAGTACAAGTCCGTCGCCGACCTGGAGGCCGAGAACGCCCGCCTCGGCATCGACCTGCGGTTCACCGACGACCTGTCGCCGCTCTCGCAGCCCGTCGCGGTCGGTTCCCGCACCGTCGGCAACCGGTGGTGCATTCACCCGATGGAGGGCTGCGACGGGGAACTCGACGGCACGCCGGGCGAGCTGACGTTCCGTCGGTACGTGCGGTTCGGCGGCGGCGGGGCGAAGCTCATCTGGGGCGAGGCGTGCGCCGTCACCGCGAGCGGGAAGATGAACCCGCGGCAGATTTCGCTAATTCCGAGCACGAAGACGGCATTCGCGAAGCTCGTCGAAGAAACGCGGAAGGCCCATCGCGAATCGGTCGGCGACGACTCGGACTTACTCTTCGGCATTCAGCTCACCCACTCCGGCCGGTACAGCGTGCCGCGGCCGATCATCGCGACCCACGACCCGCTCCTCGACCCGCGGACGACCGCCAACAAGGCGACCGGGGCGAAGGTCACGGCCGATTACCCGATCGTGACCGACGACGAGCTTAAGCGGCTCGTCGATGACTACGTCGCGGCGGCGAAGCTGGCGGTCGAAGTCGGGTTCGACTTCCTCGACGTGAAGCAGTGCCACCGGTACTTGCTGAGCGAACTGCTCGGCGCGCGGAACCGGCCCGGCCCCTACGGCGGCAGCTTCGAGAACCGCACCCGGCTGGCCCGCGAAATCTTCACGGCGATCAAGGCAGTTGTTCCGAAGAACGTCGTCATCGCGACGCGGATGAACGGGTTCGACAGCATTCCGTTCCACAAGGGCGACAACGACGACGGCACGCCGGACGCCTGGGCCGCGCCGCTCGCCAACGGCTGGGGCATGAGCGAAACCGACCCGTTCACCCCGGACATGACCGAGCCGATCCGCTGGGTGCAGGACATGCGTAGCCTCGGCGTCGATCTCGTGAACATCGCCCTCGGCAACCCCTACGCGCAGCCGCACTTCGGCCGGCCGTTCGAGTACCCGCCGCCGGACGGGTACGAGTCGCCGGAACACCCGCTCGTCGGCGTGGACCGGCACTTCAAGTGCGCCGGCGCGATCCAACAGGCGAACCCCGGCCTCGCCGTCGTCGGCACGGGGTATAGCTACCTGCAAGAGTTCTTCCCGCAGGCCGGGGCCGCGAACCTCCGCGACGGGCGGATCACGTTCGTCGGCGTCGGCCGGGCGTCGCTGGCCCAACCCGATTGGGTGAAGCAGCTCGCCGAGCACGGCAAGATGGACCGCAAGCGCGTCTGCCGGACGTTCAGCTACTGCACGGCCTTGATGCGCGAGAAGAACCACCCGATGGGCCAGTACCCGACCGGCTGCCCGCCGTTCGACAAGGAAGCCTACGGCGACATCTGGAAGGAACTCCAAGACCTCAAGGTGAAGAAGTAACCTTTCCCCACACGAGACGCCGCTCATGCGATCCAACCCGATCAAGCAACTCCTCCGGGCCGGGAAGCCGGCCGTCGGGACGTGGCTGTCCCTCGGCAACATCACGGCCGCCCGGTTCCTCGCCCGCAGCGGGCTGGACTGGGTCTGCGTGGACATCGAGCACTCGCTCGTCGGCATCGAGACGGCCACGCACATCTTCGGCAGCGTCGCCGACGCCGGGGGGATCGCCTTGGCCCGCGTTCCGGCGAACAAGCACGATCACATCAAGCGCGTTCTCGACAACGGCGGGCACGGCATTGTCGTGCCGATGGTCTGTTCGCGGAAGGAGGCGGAGGACGCGGTGACGGCCTGCCTCTACCCGCCGCTCGGAACCCGCAGCGTCGGCGGCAGCGTCCACGCCCTGAACTGGAACGCCACGCCCAGCGACTACTACGCGAAGGCGAACGACGAAATCGCGATCATCCTTCAGTGCGAACACATCGACGCGGTGACCGACTTCGACAACATCTACTCCGTCCCGGGCATCGACGCCGTGTTCGTCGGCCCGAACGACCTGATGGCGAGCATGCGCAGCGCCGACGGTAAGCCGCCGTCGCCGGAGGCGTTCAACAAGGCGCTGGCGGACATCCTGGCCGGCAGCAAGCGGATCGGCGTCCCGGCCGGGATTCACACGTTCAGCATCGACGACGCGAAGAAGCGGATCGCCGAGGGGTGGCAGTTCATCGCCGTCAGCAGCGAGCTGAAGTTCATGGCCGACGGCGCGAAGGCGGTCGTGGACGGCCTCGGGCTGGGGAAGGGCGGAGGCGACCTGGCGAAGTATTGACAAAGTAGTAGGCACACTCCGTGTGCCGTCTGCTGTCGGTCGCAGCGGCTCGGACGAACTCTCTGGGAGCATGAACGAGACGGCACACGGAGTGTGCCTACTACTATGCCCACGAATTTCGCGATGGCCCCCGAACCGATTCGGTGCTATTCTCTCTCTACTCCGAAAGGTGAACTATGACTGCAGCCGCCGCAACCCGTTCGACCGTGACCGCCGCCGTGGCGGTTGCCGTCGTCGTTGCGGCCGTTGCCGTCCGTTCGCCGTAATCCGGGGTCGCGAGTCACTGAAATCGTGCCGACCCCGGAGCAACCCTCCGGGGTCGGTTGCATTTCCTACCACCGAAAGGGTCGTGTCATGCCGCCAGAGTTGCCGTTGTCGAGCCGGTCCCGCCGGACGGCCGATTCGCCGATCACCTACTTCATCCAGAAGGCGATGGAGACGCCGGGGCTGATCTCGCTGGCCGCCGGGCTGGTCGATGAGTCGGCCTTCCCCAGCGAGGAGGTCGCGAAGGTCGTCGGCGAGCTGCTCGCGGACCCGGCCACGGCGAAGGCGGCCCTCCAGTACGGCTCGACGCAGGGCCTGCCGCGGCTCCGCGAACTCGTGTTAAACCACGTCTGCGAGGCCGACGGCGTGAAGCCGGGCGACCTCAACCTCAGTCCGGCCGACGTGATCTTGACGACCGGCTCGCAGCAGATGCTCTACCTGCTCGGCGAGGTGCTGCTCGAACCCGGCGACATCGTGATCGCGGAGGCCCCGTCGTACTTCGTCTTCCACGACAGCCTCAAAAGCCACGGCGTAAAGGTCGTCACGATCCCCATGGACGCGGGCGGGCTGAAGATGGACGCCCTGGAATCGACGCTGGAAAAGTTGGACCGAGCGGGTGACTTGCCGAAGGTGAAGCTCATCTACACCGTCGATTACTTCCAGAACCCGACCGGCCTGAGCCTAGCGGCGGACCGACGGCCGAAACTGGTCGAGATCGCGAAGCGGTTTAGTAAGAAGCAGCGTATCTTGATCCTCGAAGACGCGGCCTACCGCGAGCTGCGGTACGACGGCGACGACCTGCCGAGCGTGAAGCGGTTCGACCCGACGAACGAGTACGTCATCTACACCAGCACCTTCTCCAAGCCGTGCTCGCCGGGGCTGAAGACAGGTTATTCGCTGGTCCCGCGCGACCTGGTAGGCCCGATCTGCAACTTGAAGGGCAGCCACGACTTCGGTTCGACCAACCTCGCCCAGCACGTCCTGTGCAAGTTGTTGGAGTCGAGGGCGTTCCACAAGCACGTCGAGAAACTGCGGGGCGTGTATCGCACCAAGCGGGACGCGATGCTGCGGGCGATCGAGGAAGAATTCACGGACTGGCCCGGCGTGACGTGGACTGTGCCTGCGGGCGGGATGTACGTCTGGATGACGTTCCCTAAGTGGGTCGAGACGGGGAAGGGCAGTCCGCTGATCGAGCGGGCCATCGCGGAAGGTGTGATCTACGTCCCCGGCAACCTCGGCCACGTCCCCGACGAGGCGGGGCGGGTCACGAACAACGAGACTCGGTTAAGCTTCGGCGTCGCCGAACCGGGGCAAATCGCGGAGGGGATTCGTCGATTACGGAAGGCCGGCCGTGGGCTGGAAACGGCCCCGACGGTGGCCCGCTCGGCGTGATTTTGGCGCGGCCACCCGGCGTTTCGGAAAGATTTTTCCGCCGCCGGAGGGCCGCAGGAACGCCGGGATTTCAAGGGATTTCGCGCGAATCCGGCCCGGTTCGGCACACGATTCGCGCGGGTCGCCTTGACGCCACGGCCGCGTTGCTTAGAATTTGTGAACCTACGGGAAACCACGATGGCGACACACATTCGCGCGAACCACGGACGGGATGAAATCATCACCTAGAAGTGCTCTCGTCGGAATGTGTCGCCGGCAGAGCCAAACCCGATTCGGTTTGGCTCTTGTGTTTAACAGAGACGTTGCGGGTATAGCTCAGTTGGCTAGAGCGCAGCTCTGATAAAGCTGAGGTCCTTGGTTCGAATCCAAGTACCCGCACTCGGACGGGGTCAAGGATCGGGGAAATAGCTCAGCTGGTAGAGCACCTGCTTTGCAAGCAGGGGGTCAGGGGTTCGAATCCCCTTTTCTCCACAGGTGGTAACGAAACACGGGAGTCGCGAAAAAAAAATTCTTCGGGAAGTGTTGACGAAGAATCGCGACGCCACTAAGAATACTGCACGCGAGTGACGCAATAGCAAGTCTGCTAAAGACTTGCGGCGGAACTGGCGATAGTAACGGCGGGCAACCTCGGTAGCCGGCCCGTAGATCGTAGCGAGTGGCATTGCCAGGAGCCTCGATCTCAAACGACGATCTTTGACAACTTGGGTGAGTACGAAGTCGCATCAAGAAATCGACTCCGATGGGTAACTATCGGTGGCGATGTTTTGTTGAATGATTTCTCGAGCACGAGCCTTAGAAAGTGAACGAAGTCTATCGTCGATTCCATTCCTCTATCCCGAGGTATGGAATGTTCTAATAGCTCCTGTTGCGATCTTCTCCATCGCGTGGCGACACGGGGTGAGGGGGTGAGCAATGTGGCCAAGCTATTAAGGGCGTGTGGGGGATGTCTTGGTGCTAGAAGGCGAAAGGGCGTGGAAGACTGCGATAAGTCCGGCGGAGCTGTCAAACGAGCTTTGATGCCGGAATCCCCGAGCAAACCCAGGGAACTGAAACATCTCATTACCTGGAGGAAGAGAAAGAAACCTCGATTCCGTCAGTAGCGGCGAGCGAACGCGGAACAGCCCAAACCGGAGGGGCTTGCCCTTCCGGGGTTGTAGGACTGCGGCGGACCCGAATCGATAGCCAAACGGTCTGGAATGACCGGCCACAGCGGGTGAAAGCCCCTTAGGTGACATCGGTGGAGGCCTAGCAGGATTCCTGAGTACGACTCAACACGTGAAAGTGAGTCCGAATCGGCGGGGACCATCCCGCAAGGCTAAATACTCTCTAGCAACCGATAGCGAAAAGTAGCGCGAGCGAAAGATGGGAAGAACCCCGACAAGGGGAGGATACTGAACCTGAAACCACATGCCTACAAGCGGTCGGAGGGCTACGGGGCAACCCAGGCCTGACGGCGTGCCTTTTGCATAATGATCCGACGACTTATCGTCACCGGCAAGGTTAAGCGCCTCTGGCGCGTAGCCGAAGGGAAACCGAGTCTTAACGGGCGCCAAGTCGGGGGCGGTAGACGCGAAACCACGTGATCTACGCATGGCCAGGATGAAGTGGGGGTAACACCCCATGGAAGACCGAACACACGAGTGTTGAAAAACTTGGTGATGAGCTGTGTGGAGGATTGAAAGTATCATCAAACGTGGAGATAGCTCGTTCTCTCCGAAATAACTTTAGGGTTAACGTTCGACTAGTTGGCACCGGGGGTAGAGCGACTGATTTCGAACGGGGGCCTACCCGGCTACCCGTCGAAGCCAAACTCCGAATACCGGTGTACCAAGGTCGGGCAGCTAGACTGTGGGGGATAAGCTTCATAGTCGAGAGGGGAACAACCCAGATCACCCGCTAAGGTCCCCAAGCCATACTCAGTGCGAAAGGAAGTTGAATCCCTGAGACAGCCAGGATGTTGGCTTAGAAGCAGCCACCATTTAAAAAGTGCGTAATAGCTTACTGGTCGAGGGGTTCTGCGCCGATAATGAACGGGACTCAAGTATGGCACCGAAGCGGTGGGTGTGCTTGCACACGGTAGGAGAGCGTTGCAGTTGCGGCGAAGGTGTACGGACGACGGGCACTGGAGCGGCTGCAAGTGATTATGTCGGAATGAGTAGACGATAAAACGGGTGAGAATCCCGTTCGCCGTAAACCTAAGGTTTCCTGGGGAAGGTAAATCCGCCCAGGGTTAGCCGGTACCTAACGCAAGGCCGAAAGGCGTAGCGGATGGACAGCAGGTTAATATTCCTGCGCTCACCGTGCACTATGGGACGCTGAGTTCGAGTCCGGTAGGCTTAGTAGATTGCCTCAGGGCGTTTAAGATCCCGATACGGACGAGAACACAGCCAAGAAAACCGCACGGTAACCGTACTAAAACCGACACAGGTAGGTGAGATGAATATTCTAAGGCGCTCGAGAGAACTCTCGTGAAGGAACTCTGCAAATTAAATCCGTAACTTCGGGAAAAGGATTGCCCCCATCCGTGGGGGTCGCAGTGAAAAGGTTCTAGCGACTGTTTACTAAAAACACAGGTCTGTGCGAACACGTAAGTGGCGGTATACAGACTGACGCCTGCCCGGTGCTGGTAAGTTAAGGAAGAGGGTTAGCCGTAAGGTGAAGCTCGCAACCGAAGCTCCAGTAAACGGCGGCCGTAACTATGACGGTCCTAAGGTAGCGAAGTTCCTTGTCGGGTAAGTTCCGACCTGCATGAATGGCGTAACGACTGGAACACTGTCTCCACGAGAGACTCGGTGAAATTGTAGTTGTCGTGAAGATGCGACATACCCGCAGCTAGACGGAAAGACCCCGTGAACCTTAACTGTAGCTTGGTATTGGGTTTAGACCCAACATGCGTAGCGTAGGTGGGAGACTGCGAAACGTCCCTCTCGGGGGACGGTGAGTCGTCGATGAAACACCACCCTTGTTGTGTTTGAATTCTAACGACGTTCTATGAATCTAGGCGTCGGACAGTGCTAAGTGGGCAGTTTGATTGGGGCGATCTCCTCCTAAAAGGTAACGGAGGAGTGCAACGGTACCCTCAGCCCGGTTGGCAATCGGGCAACGAGCGTAAACGTAGAAGGGTGCTTGACTGCGAGCCCGATAGGGCGAGCAGGGACGAAAGTCGGCGTTAGTGATCCGGCGGTCCCGTATGGAAGGGCCGTCGCTCAACAGATAAAAGGTACTCCGGGGATAACAGGCTTATCTCCTCTGAGCGTTCATAGCGGCGAGGAGGTTTGGCACCTCGATGTCGGCTCATCACATCCTGGGGGTGGAGAAGCTCCCAAGGGTTCGGCTGTTCGCCGATGAAAGTGGTACGTGAGCTGGGTTTAGACCGTCGTGAGACAGGTCGGTCCCTATCTGCTGTGGGCG